>DASTJG010000470.1:0-5671 GCA_035716785.1 Anaerolineales bacterium | reverse complement strand
GTGCCGAGCGCCGCTTCCAGGGCACGGATCACGGTCTGCGGTCCGCCGTCCACCTCGCCCAAAGATTTGTAGGAACTGTGGACGAGTAGTGTGTCACCCTCTTGCACACCCAGTTCACGAAAGCCCTCCACCAGTTTTTCGAATGTTAGCATGTTGTCCTCCAAAATTAACGTTCTGTCATTGCGAGCCGCGAAGCGGCGAAGCAATCTCCCGCACAATAGTGATTGCTTCGTCGGGCTATCGCCCTCCTCGCAATGACGAGATATGCTCATAAGCCTGCAGAAGTTTACCAAAGTTCTTCTGCCAGTCTGCTTTTTGCTCGGCGGTCTGGCGGGCAGCTTCACCGATCTTCTTGAATGACCGGCGATTTTTGATCGCGTACAAAATCTTCTCCGCAAGGTCGTCTGCATCGTCATCACGGAACAACCAGCCATTGACGCCATCTTCAACCCATTCCCTGTTGCTGGGAATATCCGAAACGAGGCAGGGAAGTCCGCATGCCAGCGCCTCCATCAGCGAAACGGACGAACCGTCCACGTGGGAGGGCGAGATATAGAGATCAGACATGTGATACCAGCGCGGCAAATCTGTCTGCCCGATCTGCCCGCCAAAATGGACCCGCTCGAACATGCCAGCATTCATCAGGATCTGGCGGATCTTTGAACCCTGTGACCCTCCACCCAAAAGGATGAGGTTCACGTTCGGATTAACCGCCGCGACCTTGACAAACGCTTTCGCCAGAACATCCACGCCATAGATCGATTCCCACGTGCGGCTGCAAAACAATGTGATTGAGCGATTCACTGATTTGGTAATCTGTCGATTTGCTGATTTACGATTGGCAGAGGCAGACCTGGGGCGGAAATGCTCCAGATCGATACCCCAGGGGAAAATAACTGTTCGCTCTGGGTCCATGCCAAAGGCAATTGCCTTATCGCACGAGACCCTGGCATCACTCGTAAAAAATGAACTGCGTTTCAACGTGTAGCGGGTGACCCATCTCATCCAACGATTACGGTCCGCATCCTGCACAAGGTCATAGCCCCACGACATCGTGAGGATCGGGCGAAAGCCACTCAGCACAGCGAGGAACGCGCAGGTCTGAATGGGACCCGCGTGGATGAGATCGGGCTTGATCTCTTTGATGACCCGTCGCAGGTCAAGAGCCAGACGCGGCAGGTCGCGCCAGTGGAACTCGCCTCGTCCGCCCGCCCACAGGATCTGTTGAATATTCTCCGGGATCGAGCGGTCTTCCGTCTGCCGTTTGTTCGTTTCCAGTTGCAGAAAGAAGACCTCATGCTCCGTTTGAGATAACGAAGAGAGGAAGCGATAATCGTGAGGGGTGTAATTCCTCGAAAGGTAAATAACTCGCATGAAAAAAATTAAACCACAAAGGGCACGAAGGTACACAAAGGTTTTGCACTTGGGGAAGCCCTGGTAGCTCTTTGTGAACCTTCGTGGTGAGATCTTCCTTTATGCTCCCAGATCAGTCCATCTTAATTCCTGACCATACTTGAAATCGTGCAATGCCTTTGTACCGATCACATCCTCGATCTGGTCCGGTTTGATCGCGCCGGGCGTAGCAGGCCGCAGGACATCGATCATCTCGCGGCTGAAGACTTCGCCAGCATTGATATCTCGCGCCGCGCGCAAACAGCGACGCTGGACAACAGAAGTATCTTTTTCATTTTCCGCAATAAATTTATCCGATGAGCCGAGAGAGCGCTCAAGCAAACGCGTCTCATCGACCATCTTCGCCCAGTTCTCGGGGTTCATCGCAAACTTGTGGTCGGGACCTTCGCGGTTGTTGCTGTCGGTGAAGTGACGCTCGATCACGCGCGCGCCCAGCGTCACCGCGCCGAGAACGGGCGCGAGCGCGTGGGTATGGTCGGAGAGTCCCAGGATCACATCGGGGAACATCGTTGCATAGGTTCTCAAAACATTGAGATGGAGATGGTCATAGTTGTTCGGGCTGGCCGTATAGTTTGTATTGCATTGCATGAGCACGAGTTGCTTGTTGATCTTCAAAATGGCATGGACCGCCTTCTGCACTTCTCCAATTGTGGATGCGCCGGTCGCGACAAAGAAGGGCTTGCCTTTGCTGGCCATACGCGCCAGGGCTTCGATCCAGTCGATTTCACCGGAGCCGGCTTTGTAGACAGGCACGTACTGGTCAAGAAAGTCAATCGCATTGAAATCATAAGGTGAGGAGAAGTAATCGATGCCTACTTCATGGCATTCCTCCATCAACGTCATCGTCCACTCGAAGGGAATGGAGGCGGCCCGATAGACTTCGGTGACAGACTTCTTCCAGGTGGCTTGATGGCTGACCTGGGCGTTCATGTGAGTGAAACCGTAATCCGAAACGATCTTCGGCGCGTCGAAGTTCTGGAACTTGGCGGCATCGGCTCCCGCTTCCTTCGCCAGGCGGATGAGCAGCTTTGCCCTTTCCAAATCGCCGTCATGATTCGCAGCGATGTCCGCGATGAAGTAGGTGGGATGCTTCAAGCCAATGGTGCGATCGCCAAATTTGATTTCCATTTTGTCCTCCGATTTGCTGAAGGTGACAGTCACTTTTTAAGTGACTGTCACCTTCTCTTTTACTGACGTTTCAAATTTTTTCTGGCTTCGACAGGAGTGCTGTGTGAAAAGATATCAATGTCCAGGGTTTGGAAGATATCACTGTCCGGATTCCAAACACCGCCGAGGCTGACAAACGCACCGATCGAGTGGATCTGCTCGACATCGGCTGCATGGAACATGCCATATGAAATACTGACGCCGTCCGCATTAATTTTTTGAAGATACTCAGGATAACTGATCAGCCTGCCTGTCAATAGAGCGCGAACGGTCAGTTCGGGATATGAGCGTTTTGCATAAAATAATTCATGGTGATCAACAAATAGCAATACAACCTTTTCCTTCATGCCCGTTCGTTCAAGGGAGTGGATGACTTCATTCGTCAGACCACGCTCCGGACTGAAAAAAGTCTTGATATCCAGAGACAAAATTGTACCTGTCTCGCGCGCCCAGCCAAGGATATCTTCCAGTAAAGGTAAAGGTTCTCCATCAATCTTGAGCTCTTTCAGTTCACTCCAAGGCAATTGACCACACCAGCGCCCATCGGGAAGCTGGTAGTTATGGCGCAGAAATGGGACGCAATCCCGACTCATTTGCACATCCAACTCGATCAGGTCCGCGCCCAGTTGATGTCCCAATTGGATCGCGGGCCAGGAATTCTCAGGCACACCATCTTTAATTTCAATGCCGCGATGCGATTCGATGAGAGTTCGTCCTGTTTGGGATTTGAGAAGTTCAAGAGTCATAGGTCATCTTTTATTTATCGCAATATGTGGTCGTAGCACACAAATTATCTATCTCTTCGGGCGAGATTTTATATACCATATAGCTGTAGGCGATCATGTCGATGGGCTCAAAATTATTCCGCAACCACGCATATTTCTCAGGATCCGTAGTCACACCAACCAGGTCATTCACACCGACCACAATGCGGCCTGCTCGAACATGGTTAGGCGCGTAGGCTGCCCCAGGGTACTTCGATAGATATTGACGCAGTTCATTTCTCCCCTGTCCCCAATCAATATTTGAATCGGCTAAATATTTATAAGCCTGCTTTCGATCCCACACAATTTCGTTGAAATAACTTATGTAGTATGGATAGTATGAAAAGACTGATACAAACAAGTACGCAACCAAAACCCAGGTGGAGATTTTTTTGACAAAGGATAATTCTTTCCACCCAATGAACAAATTTCCTGCAAAAACATATAACAGCGGAAACACGGGGAGATAATATCGAATCCCTATTTGTGTATTAAAGAAGAAGTTAAAATAAATCGCAAAAAATACAACTGAAGTTAGAAGAAAAACCTCATCGTTAAAAAAGTTGCGCCTGCGATCTTTTTGCGTGAAGTATACCCAGAACGATAATATCAAAATGATCTGAGTAGCGATTGGAACCTTCAGTGCAGAGGCAATAATATAGTAACCAGGGAAGCCCTTTACTGTGCTTATCCGCCCAAGGAGATAGACATTTCCAGAGAGATTGCCAGTCTGTTCAGTATCACGCATCCAATCAAGACCTTCCAAATAAGGGTACGGGACCGGAACCGGCAGGTAATGCAAACTGGGAAAATTCTTTTGAATACTCTGGAACAGAACGGAATGAAAATGATAATCCCCGAGATAAGTAAACGTACGATTGAATAGAAAGCCCAGATTAATAATCAACACCGAGGCAATCACCGCAAGGATCGAATACTTAATATATCGGATAACAAAAGCTCGAAGGTTTTCCCTGGCGTGTGTCAATCCGGCAGATGTTGATACATCGAAAAGCAAAAGAACGATAAAAAATAAAGGAAACAACACGATAGCCGTATATTTTGCAAGCTGGCTGACTCCGAGCGCAAACAAGCACAACAAGCCATTGCGTAAACTTCGTTCATGAGCAAATTTCCACAGGCAAAAGAATGCAAAAGCAATGGTTCCAGTTGCATACAAATCTGTAGTCACCAGCTGCGAATGCGCAGTTATATTTGGATCAAGAACATAGAGAACAAGGGAAAATAAAGCCGGAACAAATCCATATAACAAACGAGCCCAATGGAAAACAAGAAAAGCGATCAAGCAGGAGAAAAAGATCGTTACCATACGGGCAACGTAAAGCCTGCCTAAAAAGTTTTTCAAGCGGTTCCCGTCCAGGAACGAGGCTACTTTTTGGGGCAAGGCATTTAGCGCCGTGGCCGGCATCTTACTATCATCAAACCGATCTGAGTTTCCCGAAACAATACTTTCGCCGTAGCGATAATGCTTATCTTCATCCATCGTAAACGAAAAACCACGTAAAACGCTCAGGATGTTCACACCTGCAAAAGCCATGATGATCAAAATGGCTATAAAAGTCTGTGCCTTTTTCGAGGATTCAACGAAATCTGAAAAGGACGTGAAGCGTTTCCATCCAATGGAATGATCATTGATTTTCGTATTCATGATTCTTCTTATTGTTTCCCAATTACACCCAAGTGCGTATTCTGGAACGCGTCAGGATACTTGAAGCCATAGCCAAAGACGCGGTCGAGGCTGGAGTGGCCGAGCAGAATTGTCCCGGCGAACATCAGCCAGGGTAGAAAGAGTAGGTAGCCCAAAGCATAAAGCGCCACTGCGACTCCCTTGTGGTGGACCAGGTTGTAGGTCCAGGCGCCGAGGCGGGGATTCGCCAGATAGCCGAGCATGCTCAAGTCCGGGGTCAGGAACAGGAGGGCGTACCACCCCCAGCCATAGTCCAATCTCGAAAATAGGAAGAGTGCCAGACCAAATAAAAAGAATTCTTCGATTTTCAGTAAATTTCTCATAAGGTTTCCTGTGGATAAGTCGCTGTTTTCTGTGGATAAACCGGTCAAAAAGCTGTGAATATATGGGGATAAAACGCCCAGGTTATTGTTGATAACCCCTGATTTTCTGGGGATAACCCTGTTGGTATTGTGTATAAAACTCGTCCAAACCGGTGGAGAATAGGGGGAGTTCATGCCCCAAATCTGTGGAGAGTTTGTGGGCCGACAGCCATAAACTGTGGGAACGGCGGGCGGTCAGCCCGGACGCAAGAACCGATTTCGGCTCGATCAGGCTCTCTTTCAGCCCAAACCTGCGT
>DASTJG010000469.1:0-3200 GCA_035716785.1 Anaerolineales bacterium | reverse complement strand
GCCCGGCGGACAGCCAGCGGCTGTGCCAGTTCGGTAATGACGACCCTGATGCCTGTGCGGTGCAAGCGCAGCGCAACACCCGAGGCGAGGTCACCCCCTCCACGCAAAAGGACGAGCGCCAAATTGCCCACACTGCCGCTGCGCGGCGTGCTACGCTTGCCTTTGTGCATTGGAAGGCTGTGTGGATGCGACCTGTTCAGGCGAGTCCTGGATTCTCACAGTCTGTTCCTGCAGCATGTGGCTGAACGAATAGAGCAGGAGAAAGATGAACAGGAAGAAGAAAGTATAAAGGAGTGTGAATGCTGCCAGACGCATGCTCGGGTCAACGATGATGCCGAGGACCTCCTGTGCGGTCTCAGCAGGATCTTGCAAAATGTCCCACGAGTTCAGGCGCACAAAGCGACCGATATAAATGCCAAAACTGCTGAGGGCAGAGATGACGAGGACAAAGATCCAGCCCGCGATCCGCCCAACCCTGCGGATGATGATATCCTGCATCAGATAAAGAGAGATCACACCCAGCAGCATCCCTGTCCATGAGCTCCAGACGACGATGATCACGTCATACCAGAGCGGCGCACCGGAGGCCCGGCGTGCCAGGTCCTGCAGGTCGGTGAGCATATAGGGCGCATTGGGAAAGAAGATCAGCCAGAGGAAGGCAATACCTGGGATGATGAGATAAAGTGTCGCACGCCTCCATGAAACCGCATGGGCAAAATAAGCCAGCATGAATGGAATCCAGGCGAGGAACAAGTTCCAGACCAGTCCCACATGCCTGCTCGAATCGCTGTACGCCACACGCGCAAACACCAGCCCAATGCACACAACACAGGCAACGTTCAGCAGAATAAAGACAGCAATACTGTATCGGTGGCGGATGAAATAATAATGAAAACTTTTGAACATATGTGTGATCCTGTCACTCTCAGTGAGCGGCGCTAATACACCACGAACGGAGAGTCTCACTGCTGCGCGGCGGGATGCTTCGCTGCACAGGGCAAATTACGCCCACTTCGTTCAGCATGACATATTATGGGTTACTTAGTTTCAATCCAAAAAATAAATGAAATCGATATCTCCCGGCGAGTGACCTAACTCAGTGAGCATTGCTGCGGCTTCCGTGCGATGCTGTGTCCCGTGGTTGACCACATGCGCCATCGCCTGCCATAGAATTTTCGTCAGGGGTTTGCCGGATATATTTGTGTAATTGAACGCACTATTGAGCTTTTCGTTGGTAAGACCATCGACGAAGTCCATCAACTGTCTTTCTTCCTCCGCCCAGCGGGTGCGCAGGGATTCGAAAGTGGGAAACTCCTCCGGCTTGAAACGGAGGGTAGGCGAGGTGCCGTTCCATCTCTGCAACCAGAGCCATTCGGCGAATAACGTATGGACGAGCGTGCCCTGCAAGCCTCCATGCGGGAATGAAGCCGGTGCGAGATATTGTTCCTGGGTTACATTGGCTGCTGCGTTCAATATTTTTGCATTCGCCCATTGATTGTACTTGTAGAGTGTGAGGATATCCTGCTTGTTCATTCGGATTCTCCAGATCGCGCTGTAGGGGCGCCCTTACGAGGATTTATTTACCGGTCTCTCCAACAGCAAATGCCCGAACGTGTAAAGCGTGATGTACAAAAACAGAAAGAACGCCGCGAAAAGGCCGATGAACCCAATGGACTGCAAACTCGGGTCCTGAGCGCTTTCGAAGGAATAAAGGGCGATGCCTTTCGGGTTACGCAAAAGATCCCAGGAATTCCAGCGCAGGAAGCGCCCCATGTACACGCCTGCGCTGCTCAAGGCTGCCACCAGCGCGACGAATGCCCAGCCGACCCAACGTCCAAGTTCTCTGCGGATGATCTCCTGCATCAGAAAGAGGGAGACCATGCCAAGCAGTAAGCCTGTAAAGGCAAACCAGATCAACATCATGACATCATACCAGACCGGCAGGTCTCTCCACTTGCTGGCGAGATGTTGAAAGTCCGTCAGGATGTACGGTGCGTTGGGGAAGAAGATTAGCCAGAAGAACGCGGCAACCGGAATCACTGCATAGATCCATTTTCGTTTGAGTGTCACTGTGTATGTGAAATACGCGATCACGAAGGGGATCCATGCCAGGAATAAATTCCAGATCAGGAATCGATAATGGAGTTTTCCAGTATATTCCAAACGTACGCGCCAGATCACGACCGAAAAGACGGATGCACCTGCCAGCAGCGCGAACATCATCAGACGATATCTGTGGTGCGAAAAGTAAGCAAGAAGTTTTTGGTACATTAGCGCCTCAAAAATTCCAACAGGATCGGGTTGACCTCATCCGGTTTTTCATGGTGCGGGATATGCCCACAGTTTTCGATGACATGAAATTCTGTCTGGGGCATTGCCCTTTGCAGGATGTCACTGTGTTTCAATGGCACTGTGGGATCATTCCGGCCCCAGAATAATAAAACAGGCTTGCCCATTCTGCCAATGCGTTCATAGACGTCCAGAAATGAATTCAGCATCCCGCTGCGGATCGTCGAGAGGATTGCGCGCCGGAAACCTTTGTATTGCATCGAGACGATGTAGCGCGCTCGGAACTCCTGGACGAGCTCACGGTTGAGCAAGGATGCGATCTTCATCGCCATACCATCGCTTCTTACCAGGTTGAGGATGGCTTCACCAAGATTGGGCATGGCAGCCACCTTTAGGAAAGGCATGAAGGGAAGCAGTTTTGCTCCAATTGGATCGATCAGGACGAGCCTGCTCACCCGCTCCGGGAAGCGCGCGGTAAACGCGGCAGTGATGGGTCCGCCCGTAGACAGGCCGACCAGGCTCACGGGACGCGAGCAGCGTAGTGCATCCAATAGCTCACGAAGCTGCCTCACGAAGAGGTCGATGTTGTACTCCGTATCCGGCCGATCTGAAAATCCGCGCCCGAAAAGATCATAGCGTATAACCCGGAATCCTGCCCGGGTCAGAAACTCAAATGTGATGTCATAAATGAAATAGGGAACCGAGAACCCATGCACGAGTAAGACGGTCTCGTTTGCTTGCGGGTTCCCCAGCTCATAATGGGTAAAGCCGTCAGAAAGCCGGACGAATGAACCACTCGCTTCCTTGCGAGTGAGTTCATTTAATTCCCGGGTTTCATCGCGAAAAGAAAAAGGCATGAATACTAACCACTGAGACACGGAGTCACGGAGCTTTGATTTTCTCGGTGTCTC
>DASTJG010000468.1:0-4431 GCA_035716785.1 Anaerolineales bacterium | reverse complement strand
TTATTCTGTTCTACCAGGAGGGTAATATGTCGTTGATCACGCGTTTCGAGGAGATACAAGCTTGGCAGGAAGCTCGGAAACTCGTGAGGATGATTTATCAGCTCACCAGTTCAGGTATGTTCGCCAAAGATTTTGGACTTCGTGATCAGATCCAACGTGCGGCCGTCTCATCCATGGCGAATATTGCTGAAGGATTTGATTGTGAATCCAAAGCGGAGCTTGCACGCTTCTTAGGAATAGCGCGGCGCTCGGCTGTGGAAGTTCAATCACTGCTCTATGCTGCCTTTGATTGCCTGTATATTGATGAAACGCAGCTCAAAGAATATTATGAACAGGCAAGGATAACGAAGGCACTAATTGGCGGTTTCAAACACTCGCTCAAAAAACAAACCTGACACTTGACACCTGGTACCTGAAACCTCATATCATCGTCGGTTCTTCGTACACTCCGAATACTTCCTTCATGACCTGGATGATCTCGCCGAGCGTGGCATACGCATGGACCGCTTCCATGAGGTAGGGCATGGTATTTTCGGTGCCTTCCGCCGCAAGGCGGAGTCGGTCGAGCGCCTGGCCCACGCGTCCATTGTCGCGCGTCTGGCGAAGTTCGTTTAAGCGCTGCACCTGCCGTTCATATCCCTGCGGATCCATTTCCAGGATGGGGATGGCTAATGGCTTCTTTTCGGCATAGGCGTTCACACCCACGATCCTGCGGATGCCTCGATCGATCTCACGCTGATAGCGGTAGGCCGCGTCCGCGATCTCGCTCTGGAAGAAACCCTTTTCGATGGCAGGGATGACGCCACCCAAATCTTCCACGCGGCGGAAATAGTCATAGGACTGTTGTTCGATGCGGTCTGTCAGCGCCTCGACGAAGAAGCTGCCCCCGAGTGGATCGACCGTGTTCGTCACCCCCGACTCTTCGGCGATGATCTGCTGGGTGCGCAGCGCGATCGTCACAGCATGTTGGGAAGGCAGCGCCAGGGCTTCATCGAGCGAGTTGGTATGCAGGGATTGCGTCCCGCCAAGGACCGCTGCCAGTGCCTGGATCGCCACGCGCACTACGTTGTTCTCCGGTTGTTGGGCTGTCAACGAGACTCCGGCCGTCTGTGTGTGGAAGCGCAGCAGCCACGAGCGCGGGTTCTTCGCCTTGAACGTCTCGCGCATCTCGCGTGCCCAGATGCGCCGCGCGGCGCGATATTTGGCGATCTCTTCGAAGAAGTCGTTGTGCGCGTTGAAGAAGAAGGAAAGCCGCGGCGCGAAGTCATCCACGTCCATGCCGCGAGCGATGCCCCAGCGCACATACTCCAGTCCATCGCCGAGGGTGAACGCCAGCTCCTGCGCGGCCGTGGAACCTGCTTCGCGGATGTGATACCCGGAAATAGAGATCGTGTTCCACTGCGGCACTTTCTGTGCGCCGAATTCCATCGTGTCCACCACCAGCCGCATCGATGGCTCGGGCGGGAAGATGTATTCCTTCTGAGCGATGAACTCCTTCAGAATATCGTTTTGAATGGTGCCGCGCAACTGGTCGGCGCGGATGCCTTTGTTCTCTGCTGCGGCAATGTACATCGCCCAGAGAATCGCCGCGGGCGAATTGATCGTCATGCTCGTGGAGACCCTGTCGAGCGGGATGCCGTCCAGCAGGATCTCCATATCCTTCAGGGACGAGATCGCCACGCCGCATTTGCCGAACTCTCCCAGCGCCTCGGGCTGATCGGTGTCGTAGCCCATCAACGTTGCCAGATCGAACGCGATCGATAGACCCGTCTGACCCTGTTCCAGTAAATACTTGAAGCGAGCGTTCGTCTCCTCAGCAGTACCGAAACCAGCGAACATGCGCATCGTCCAGAGCCTGGAGCGGTGCAGCGTCGGGTGGACCCCGCGCGTGAAGGGGTATTCCCCTGGAAGCCCCAGCGAGGCGGCGTAGTCCATCTCCGCCACATCGAGAGGGGTGTAGAGCCGGTTGATCGGTTCAGATGAAGTTGTGATGAATTCGTCGGCGCGTTCAGGCAGGGAAGTTAAAGCTTTCTTGAGTGAGGTCTCCTCCCATTTTTCTAACGAGTCTCTTAACTCATCCAGCTTCTTTTGATCGTACATAACTTTCTCCTTTGGCGTTTAGCCGTTAGTCTCTTTTAATAAGTAAACTTTACCTAATTATGTGGCACTCCGGAAATAAAAAGCACACGAAGGGTCGCCAATGGTTTTCCTTTGTGTGCCGCGTTGGTGTTTATAAGACGATTGCATTATACTTTACTGGTATACTCGCTTCAACATAAGGTAACTATGCCTCGTTTTGAAATTGATGTTGACCCCTGTGACCATCTCACCGCTGACGCAATTGGCAAGCCAGGTCAGCGTGTTTTTTATATCCAGGCTTTCCAGGACCAGCGCACCATCACCGTCATCATCGAAAAGGCGCAACTCCACTCTCTTGCCATCGGCGTGGAGCAGTTCCTCGCGCAAGTAGACGAGCAGAACCCGGACCTGACCGAAGCCTCGGGCGATTACGTGGAAGAGGTGATGCACATCAACCCGCCCGTCGATCCACTCTTCCGAGTAGGAGAGATCGGGCTGGGCTACGACAAGGAACGCGATCTGGTCGTGTTGTTCGTCAAAGAGTTATTGACGGAAGAGGATGACCCGGAAACCGCGGCAGTTGTCCGGTTTTGGGCGTCACGCTCCCAGGTGCGGATGCTGGCGCGCTGGGGAGTGGAAGTCGTCTCGCGCGGACGCCCGGTCTGCCCGCAATGCGGCCAGCCGGAGGAACCCGAAGGGCATTTTTGTCCCAAAAAGAATGGGCATAAGCATTAGCTGTACAGACTATCTTTTGATGAGTAATGGATAACTCCCAAATCACGCAAATACAAACCGCTCTTGAACACGGCGACTATGAAATTGCGGGTCAGTTTGTACTTGGCTCGAATTACACGTTCCTGGTTACTGTTCGCCATAAAGGCAGGGAATATCCTGCTGTGTACAAGCCCACACGCGGGGAACAGCCGCTCTGGGACTTTCCTGAGAACACGCTCGCGGGGCGTGAAGTCGCCGCGTACCTTGTGAGCGAAGGGCTTGGCTTTCACATCGTTCCGTTCACCACGCTGCGCGAGGATGGACCTTACGGTGCGGGTTCCCTCCAGCAGCTGATCGATTATGATCCTGAATATCACTACTTCAGCTTCAGCGACGAAGACAAACACTGCCTGCAGCCTGTTGTGCTCTTCGACCTGCTTTGCAACAATGCGGATCGTAAGGGTAGTCATGTCTTCTTCGAGAAGGATACGCACAAACTTTATGCCATCGATCACGGGATCTGCTTTCACGAGGACAACAAACTACGCACTGTGCTCTGGGACTTCGCCGGGCAAAAAATTCCTGAAGAGTTACTGGCGCATCTTTCCGGAGTAAAAGGTTTGCTCCCGTCTCTCGAGCCTTATCTCACCCCCGGCGAACGTTCGGCACTCTGTTCCCGGGCAGAATCCATTCTTAAAAAGGGAGTCTTCCCTCGCCAGCCGCGCGATCGCCGGGCCCTGCCCTGGCCGCCACTGTAAGGGTGTCAGGTTCCAGGTATCAGATGCCACGTACCTGACACTTGCCACCTGACACCTGACACCCAACTTTGGAGAACCTATGAAGTATAAACTCGCCCTCATCGGATTTGGTAATGTTGGACAGGCTTTGGCGCAAATTCTTCGTGATCAACGTGCCAATCTGGCGGGACAGTTTGGCGCAGACTTTATGATCGTGGCGGTCTGCGATCTGCTTAAGGGCAGCGTATGTGACCCCAATGGACTCGATCCGGCGACTCTGCTTGATACCGTGACCGGGACCGGCAAACTTGATACGGTTGTCGCGCCGCACCATGGTTGGGACGCCTTGCGCACCATTGCCGAATCTGGCGCAGATGTAGTCGTGGAATTAAGTTACACCGATCTGAAAACCGGCGAACCCGCGCTGACCCATTTGCGAGCCGCACTGAACGCTGGCAAGCATGTGGTGACCACCAATAAAGGTCCGATCGCTTTGCATTACGCCGAATTGAAAAAAATTGCCGAAACCAAAGGCGTGGAGATTGGCGCGGAAGGCACAGTGATGAGCGGCACGCCTTCCATGCGGCTCGGCGTGGAGTTGTTGGCAGCGGCGGGGATTACACGCCTGCAAGGCATCATCAACGGGACGACCAATTACATTCTCACCCAAATGGAAGCCGGAATGACATATGCCGACGCGTTGAAGGAAGCGCAAGCCAAAGGCTATGCCGAGGCAGATCCGACAGGTGACGTGGAAGGCTATGACGCGGCGGGGAAGGCTGTGATCCTGGCAAATCTGCTGATGGGCGCGGCGCTGACGATGAACGATGTGGATCGCGTTGGAATTACCGGACTCACCCCGCAGGACATCTCCGCGGCGGCGGCGAACGGCGAACGCTGG
>DASTJG010000467.1:0-3337 GCA_035716785.1 Anaerolineales bacterium | reverse complement strand
TCAGTAACCCCAGGCTTGAGAACGGCGCCACCGATAATGCCGCTGGGTTGATTCTCTTCCCGCAAAACAAATACAACGGATATATCCAGGGCACCTATCCTGAGATCACCATCCAGGCGGGCGATCGATTCCAGGGCATTGTCAACTGTGCTTATGGCTCGTCATGTTATGTAACTTTCCGCCTGGATTATGAAGTTAGCGGTGCAACCCCACAGGTGTTCTGGTCCTGGCAGGAAAAGAACGAAGGACAATTCTATCGAGTGGATAAAGACTTGAGTGCGCTGGCAGGCAAAAAAGTTAAATTCACCCTGACGATCCTTGCCTCCGGCCTGGCGACCGGCGACCGCGCCCTGTGGGGTCAGCCGCGCATCGTCCGCACGGGAACCGTGCCACCAACACTCACACCCACAACCCCAGCGCCGACAGATACTGCCATTCCTGCAGGCACCGTGACGGAAGCAAAGGCTTCTGTGAAGATCCCGGAATTCGTCAATTGTGCAGGTACCCTGAGTGTAGACCTGCTCGGCAGCATTACGACCAATGGATCGGCAACAGTCAAGTATCATTGGGAGATCAACGGCACGAACAATTACACAACTTCAGAGAGTACGTTGGTCTTTCCATCGGCAGCCACGCAGCCTGCGAACACAAGTGTTTCCTTGAACTGCGGTAGCTACACAGCCAAGTTGATCGTAACCAGTCCCAATGCCATCTCTGGAGAGTCCGCTTTTTCATTGACTATCCCAACCGTGTTACCCATCTATGATTTCAGTACATTCAAGGTCATTGGAACGATGAGCTGTGACGCTGTCACAAACCATACCTGGCGACAGGAAGCCTGCAATGCTGAATCAGGAGGCTGCTGGATCAGCCAGGAACCACTCTTTGAGAACAATTACGCCGGCTTCTTCAGACACGACGGCATTACAATCTGTGGAATGAATCTTCCCTGATGTCATTCCCCCGGAGGGGCGCCGGTGCGGTGTTAGTGCAACGAAAGGTGACACAGAGTGTTTGTGCTCGTAAACTTTGTCAAAATGAAAACCTATTTACACTTGCCAAATCCCCTCGATGTGGATATACTGCGGCACAATATGAACGCCAAGTTCGCGCACTCCCACCATACACATCATCATATATCCCCGAAAGACCGGGAGATCCATACGCGCGTACCTGGACGAAACGAATAACAGGATCACGTACTTTGGTTTATCAGCCCCCGGTCATGATCGGGGGCTTTTGCTTACCCCAACTGTCTTTATGTCACAGAGAAAGCGAGCCTTTCTCAAATATCTCTGCGAACTCTTTGGCTGGATAAAAACGCCAACTATCACTTCAAAACAAGGAATTAATATATGCCATCCGGACAAACCATTCGACTTTCCCTTCCATCCAAGGGCCGCCTTGAAAGCAACGCGTCAGATTTTCTTTCCGCCGCGGGATTACGTGTACTTAAACCGAATCCGCGCCAATATCAAGCCAATATCCCCGCCCTGCCCGAGCTGGGTGTCATCTTTCAGCGTCCCGGCGACATCGTCGTCAGCGTGCGTCAGGGCAGCGTGGATTTCGGTATCACCGGTCTGGATGTGATCGAAGAGAAGCGCGGCGAGAACGGCGACATCTTGATCCTGTACGATGCCCTGGGCTTTGGCCACTGTTCACTCATGCTTGCCGTCCCGGAGGCGTGGGAAACGGTGAACGACATTCCCTCGCTCAAAACATTTGCCGGCACGCTCGATCGTCCATTGCGCGTGGCCACCAAATTCCCCAACCTCACCAAGCGTTTTCTGGACCAGCATAATATTCATCATTCGTTGATCGCCGCCGAAGGGACGCTCGAGACCGCGCCGACGATTGGCTATGCCGATGTCATTTCTGATCTTGTTTCCTCCGGTCAAACGTTGAAGGACAATCGTCTGCGCGCCCTGCCTGATGGACTCATCCAGCCTTCGCAGGCAGCGCTTATCGCCAACCGCAAAACTCTGCAAACGCATCCCGAGGTGCTCGAGATGGCACGCCGTCTGCTCGAATATATCGAAGCGCACTTACGCGCCAAGGACAACCTGCTGGTGATTGCCAACATGCGCGGCGAAAGCCAGGAAGCACTCGCGCAAAGGATCTTCACCGAAACCCATGTGGGCGGATTGCAGGGTCCCACGATCAGCCCGGTGTTTGTGCGCGCTGGAGGACAGAAATGGTATTCCGTTTCCGTCGTGGTGCGCCGTGACAATTTGCCGCAAGCGGTCACGGAATTACGCCTGATCGGCGGCAGCGGCATCATCGTGTCTCCGGTCACCTACATTTTCGAAGAAGAACCGCCGCGTTACAAAGCCATGCTCGATGCTTTGTCGAAGTAGGATTCATCATGCTAAAACAATATGACCCTCAAACCGCAAGACAAACCATCCTCAAGCGCACCCCGCCGGATGAATTCCCTGTCAGCCAGCGCGTGCTGGATGGGATCGCAGACCTATTCGGCGAACGACTGACTCCGGAAGAGGCGGTCACGCGCATTTTGAAAGACGTGCGGACGAACGGCGACTCTGCACTTCAAACGTGGACGCGTACGCTCGACGGTCTGGACCTTCGACCTGCTCCCGTTTCGAAAGCCGCCATCCAGGCTGCATTGGATTCCATTTCCTCCGCCCAACACAAGGCGCTCGAACAGGCGGCGAAACGCGTCGAAGCATTCCACCGCCACCAGCCGCTGACCTCGTGGTTCAGCAACGACATGGGCGGCACGCTTGGTCAGATCATCCGCCCGATCCAGCGCGTGGGACTGTACGTCCCCGGCGGGACCGCTCCCCTGCCATCCAGTGTGCTGATGAGCGCGATCCCGGCGCGGGTCGCAGGCGTGAAGGAGATCGTAGTTGTCACGCCGCCGGATCGTTCCCTGGCAAGTGCTGCGGTCCCTGTCGACCCGATCATCCTGGCGGCATGCGCCATCTCCGGCGTGGATGAGGTCTATCTGCTCGGCGGAGCGCAAGCCATCGCGGCACTGGCATATGGCACGCAGACCATCCGCCCCGTGGACAAGATCTTCGGTCCCGGCAATCTGTTCGTCACCCTCGCGAAACGGCAGGTCTACGGAGTGGTGGGCATCGATGGCTTGGCAGGACCAACAGAGACCGTCGTCGTCGCGGATGAAGCCGCCAACCCCGCCTGGGTCGCAGCGGACCTGCTGGCGCAGGCAGAACATGATCTGCTCGCCTCTGCGATTCTGCTCACCCCTTCGCAGCCTCTGATCGAGAAAGTAGATATCGAGATCGCGCGGCAGTTGGAAGAACGCAGCCGCGCGGACATCATCACCGCTTCGCTGGAAAATCGCGGCGGCGCG
>DASTJG010000466.1:0-3356 GCA_035716785.1 Anaerolineales bacterium | reverse complement strand
GCTGTATTGCTGGCAATGTTTGCAGCTTCCATGGGATGGTGGACGATTGCCATCGCTTTGTCTGTCATCACCATTCTGCTCATGGTAATTGCCTTGCGGTTCGCGGTTGCCTGAGAAATACCTTACCCGTGTGAAGCTTTTCTGCGGCGGCATGCAGATTCATTTAGAATGAGAAATAGCGCGCAGTTGCCATGAAAAGCATGGCAAGGATCGTACCGGTCACATGGATGGGAGATACCGTCTTGATGCGTTTTTGCAGTGCCTGGATTTTTGCAAGCTGCTCCTCCGTGGGCTTGCCCTGAATTTGGACACCGATCTTCCCAAGCTGAGTATTGCTATTCCCAAAGATGGCGCCGGAGATTAGGGCAATAACGCCAAATACTGCGCCGATACCGAATCCTATTCCCGCACCTGAGCGCATCCATGCGGATGAAAATCCATCCGAGGCGCGCCAGTAGAGTAACACACCGGACAGGATCGTGGCGATTCCGGCAATCATCATGAAGATGTGTACACGGATCTTATTTGCGAGATGACCGGCAACTCGTTGTCCGCTCTCTGCTGTGGCAACGATACTGGGCCGGATAAAAAACTCCATCATCAGGGCGCCGCCTCCCCAAAAGATCGCGCCGCAGACATGGACAACACGAAGCAAAAGCACTGCAATACTCATAAGACCTCCTTAAACAACTACCTGTAAATTTGATACAGTATTACTGTATTGAATATATGTATGATATAATAAATTTAAGAAAGAGTCAAGAGGCTATGGCCAAGGACATTGGTACTAAACGCAAATACAATTCCAGCCGGCGAAAGGCACAGTCCCTTGAAACGCAGGCTCAGATCACAGAGGCAGCCCGAGAACTTTTTATCGAGCGCGGGTATTTAGGGACTTCCATCGACTCCATTGCGAAAGAATCCGGCGTTGCCCCCGAAACGATCTACGCACTGTTTGGGAACAAGAAGGCAATTTTGGCGCGGGTGATGGATGTTTCCATTGTAGGAGATGGACAACCCATTCCCCTGCTGGCACGCGAGCAGATCCGTGAAGTGGAATTCGAGACGGTGCAAACCCGTCAGATCGAGATGTTCGCAAAACGAATTCAGATGATCATGGCGCGGGTGGCTCCCCTGTTCGAGGTCATGCGCAGCGCCGCAAAGACGGAACCCGAGATTGGTGCCCTGCTAAAAAAATATCTGGGCGGCAAAATGGAGGGAATGGGATACTTCGTTGATTGTCTGCTGGCAAATGGACCATTGAGAAGTGACCTCAGTAAATTAACGGCCACCGAAACGCTTTGGACATTGACCAGCGCCGAGATCTATAACCTGTTGACGGTGGATCGAGGCTGGTCGGCGAAGGAATATGAACTCTGGCTATCTCAAACACTGATCAGACTCTTGCTCCCTTAAATAACAACAGACCGGCATCCTTGTGCCGGTCTGTTGTTGATAGCATTTCTACTTCACCAAATTCCGCAACACCGTATGGAGAATGCCTCCATTGCGATAGTAATTCACTTCCACGTCGGTATTCAATAATGCAGTGACTGTGAATTCAGTGACAGAGCCATCCACCTTTTTCGCTCTCACCTTCACAACCGATTTTGGCATCATGGTATCGCTCAAGCCTTCGATGTCGAAGACTTCCTCACCGGTAAGCCCCAGCGATTCGACGTTCTGGCCTTCGATGAATTTCAAAGGCAGGATTCCCATCCCTACCAGGTTGGAGCGATGGATGCGCTCGAACGATTCGGCAATGACGGCTTTCACGCCTTGCAGCATGGGACCTTTCGCCGCCCAATCGCGGCTGGAGCCGGTGCCGTATTCCTTGCCGGCCAGCACGATCGTCGGCACACCGTCCGTCTGATACTTGGTCGCTGCGTCGAAAATGGACATCTCCACACCGGAAGGCTGGTGTTTCGTCCAGTTGCCTTCCTTTGGGGCGACCATCAGGTTCTTCAGGCGAATGTTCGCGAACGTGCCGCGCGCCATTACCAGGTCGTTGCCGCGGCGCGTCCCATATTGATTAAAGTCCTTGGGCTGCACGCCGCGCTCCTGCAGGAACTTCCCGGCCGGAGAGTCGGTGGCGATATTGCCCGCCGGGGAAATATGATCGGTCGTGATCGAGTCGCCGAACACACCCAGAACGCGCGCGCCTGTGATGTCGTTCGCAGCAGGGATATCCAATGTCAGCGTCTGGAAGTAAGGCGGGTGATGAATGTAGGTGGAGTCTTCGCTCCACTCGAACAAGTCGCCTTCCTTGACCCGGATCTCCTGCCACATGTCGGAGCCGCTGAACACATCGGCGTACTTGTCCTTGAACATTTCCACTTTGACGCTCGCGGCAACAGCTTCGTTGATCTCCTGCTGTGAGGGCCATAAATCCTTGAGGTAAACGGGTTGACCGTCGGAGCCGATGCCTAGAGGCTCGTTATTCAAATCAATGTCGACGGTGCCAGCCAGAGCATACGCCACGACCAGCGGCGGCGAGGCCAGGAAGTTTGCCTTCACCAGAGGGTGGACGCGGCCTTCGAAGTTGCGGTTGCCGGAAATGACCGCCGCGGCAACGATGTCCGAGCCCATCACCGCCTTGGCAACTTCACCGGGCAACGGGCCGGAGTTCCCGATACAGGTCGTACAGCCATAAGCAATGACGTTGAACCCAAGTTGGGAAAGCGGGTCGATCAAGCCCGCCTGCTTGAGATATTCTGTTACCACACGGGAACCTGGTGCAAGCGAGGTCTTGACGTACGGCTTGACGTTGAGTCCCTTTTCGACGGCTTTCTTCGCGACTAATCCTGCCGCGACCAATACAGATGGATTGGATGTGTTCGTGCAGGAGGTGATCGCTGCAATGACCACCGCGCCGTGGCGCATCTTTTGCGCGCCGCCGTTTGTGCCGAACGTAACCTCTTTGGTCAGCGCCTCAGGTGAAAGTGCATAGCCGCGGTCCTTGATCGGCGCGGTCAGCGCGCTCTGAAAAACGGACTTCATAT
The DNA here is from genome assembly GCA_035716785.1 of Anaerolineales bacterium. GTDB lineage: Bacteria > Chloroflexota > Anaerolineae > Anaerolineales > Villigracilaceae > Defluviilinea. The sequence goes on along the minus strand of DASTJG010000466.1, from coordinate 354 downwards.
CCGAAAGCGCGACGCGATCCTGTGGGCGTTTGGGCCCCGCCAGGGACGGCACAACCGACCCGAGATCCAGCTCGAGCGTATCGGTGAATTCGGGATCAGGACTGGAAGCGTCACGGAAGAGTCCCTGGACGCGCATGTAGGCTTCGGTGCGAGCGACCACTTCTTCCGAGCGACCCGTCAGCCGCATATAGCGCAGCGTTTCTTCATCGACCGGGAAATAACCCATCGTCGCGCCGTATTCCGGGGCCATGTTCGCGATCGTGGCGCGGTCGGTCAGCGAGAGGGCCGCGACACCCGGCCCGTAGAACTCGACGAACTTCCCGACGACCCCCTTCTTCCTCAGCATCTGCGTCA
>DASTJG010000465.1:0-2299 GCA_035716785.1 Anaerolineales bacterium | reverse complement strand
GAGGGCGGGTTCGCTACCCTGCTCTTTGACCTGCTCACCACCTATGAGGAGGAGATCGATCTGCGCACACACCACTTGCGCTTTGACATCGATCTGCTCGCCAGGCGGACAGCCGGTGCGCTGGAATGGCTCGATCTGCAGCCTTTCGCGCATGATCTCAAAAGGGGACTGTTTGGTTCCAGCACAGGGGCAGCCGCGGCACTGATGGCAGCGGTGGAAGTTCCCGATAAAGTAGACGCCGTGGTCTCGCGCGGCGGCCGTCCTGACCTGGCTGGCCCTGCCCTGCCCAAAGTGCAGGTACCTACCTTGTTGATTGTAGGCGGCAATGACGAGGCTGTGATTGATTTGAATAAGGATGCGCTTGACCAGATGCAGGAGGGAGCAGAGAAGAAATTGGTGATCGTACCGGAAGCATCTCATCTTTTCGAGGAGCCCGGAACGCTCGAATATGCTGCACAGCTCGCGGCAGAGTGGTTTCAAATGCATTTGAGTGGAGTGGGTATCCGCTGAGGTTGAGTAGCCGCGCAGTGGCGTACACTTTGCTGAAGAAGCCATCACATATTATCAAACATCAGCCTGAGAATCAAAAAGAGCCCCGCGTTTTCGCGAGGCTCTTTTTTGTCTATTAGCCTAGCTGGCCAGTGTGACGTTGCTCGCCTGCGGACCCTTGGGGCCTTGTTCGACATTGAACTCGACCTTCTGTCCTTCTTGCAGGTTGCGGAAACCGGCGCTCTGACTTTGAATAGCGGAATAATGGACAAAAACGTCCTTTCCACCTTCGCGCTCGATAAAGCCGAAGCCTTTGTCACCATTGAACCACTTGACGGTACCAGTTATACGTTCAGACATTGTATTTGCCTCCTTTGGCAATTTGAAAAAATATTAGGTGTTCTGTTTTGTTCCATCGGAGGGCAAAACAAAACAACTCACGGATCAAACCGTGAGCTGCTGGTATTCGTACTTCCAATCGAACTTACTGTTATCCTACAGCAGGAATAATAGCACACTAACATGGATAAGTCAATCAAATTGGATAAGTCTTCTCTCAGATCGGAGAGACACAAAAGTTAAATTTCCTTAGTGCTATAATCCTTTCCACTATGAACTTTCTCATCACAGGTGCCGCAGGATTCCTTGGCTCTGCACTTGCCAACCAACTCTCTCGTGAAGGGCACCAGATCCGCGGGCTCGACGATCTTTCCACGGGCGACCCTCAATCGCTCGGGCCTGATGTCCATTTTACGCGCGGCGACGTGAGCGACCGCCCCAAGCTCTGGACACTCCTCCAGGACGTGGATGTGGTCTACCATCTCGCCGCGCGCGTTTCGGTACCCGAATCTGTCTTGTATCCGCGCGATTACAACGACGTCAACGTCGGTGGGACAGTAGCACTCATGGAAGCCATGCGCGATGTAGGTGTGCGACGCGTGGTCCTGGCTTCCTCGGGCGCGGTCTACGGCGACTTTGCCGAGCAACCGTTACGCGAGTCGTTCACGCCCAACCCGCGTTCGCCCTATGCAGTCTCGAAGCTCGCGGCGGAATACTACGTCCGCACGATCGGCGGGTTGTGGGGCATCGAGACGGTCAGCTTGCGGATCTTCAACGCCTATGGACCCGGCCAACACCTGCCCCCCTCCCACCCGCCCGTAGTACCTCATTATCTGAAGCAGGCCTTGCGCAGTGGGACACTGGTCGCGCACGGCGATGGCTCACAGACTCGCGACTACGTTTATGTGGACGATGTGGTCAGCGCACTCGTGGCGGCCGCGACCGCGCCAAACATCAATGGGCTGGTGATCAATGTCGGCTCCGGCGTAGAAACAAGCATCCGTGATCTCATCAAAGCCGTACAGGATGTGACCGGGACCAACGCAGAAGTCGTCTACAATGCCAAAACCTCGAGTGGCGTCTCCCGCCTCTGCGCCGACCTGACGCTTGCCAGCCAAAAATTAAATTATCGCTCTTCGATTGCCTTGCATGATGGCTTACGCTTGACTCTCCGGCGAGATCCGAGATTCAAGTAAAGTAAACAAGTAAACAGGTACACATGTATCTACTTGTTTACTCGTTTACATTTTCCCGTTTACGCTTCCCGTGAACTCTGTGGTAAAACCTCTCCCTCGTAAATTCTACAATCGCCCCACCTTGACCGTCGCGCGTGAACTGATCGGCGCGCGTTTGGTTCGTATCCTCGATGGCGTAAAACTCGTTGGCATTATCACCGAAGCCGAAGCCTACATTGGCGAAACGGATCTCGCCTGTCACGCCCGGGCAGGACTCACCCCGCGCACAGCCCCCA
>DASTJG010000464.1:0-32252 GCA_035716785.1 Anaerolineales bacterium | reverse complement strand
GTTTCTCCACTCTCTGGGTCCCGGGCACGGATCATGCTGGCATTGCCACACAGCTCATGGTGGAACGCGACCTGCTCCGAACCGAGGAAGTGACGCGCGAAGAGATTGGCCGCGACGCGTTTGTTCAGCGCACCTGGGACTGGAAGAAGAAGTATGGCAGCATGATCACGAATCAGATCCGGCGGCTCGGCGCCTCGTGCGACTGGGACCGGGAACGCTTCACCCTGGACCCGGGACTGAGTCGGGCAGTCCGGGAGGCGTTTGTGCACCTCTACGAGAAGGGACTCATTTATCGCGGCCCGCGTTTGATCAACTGGTCGCCAGGACTCAAGACGGCCGTCTCTGACCTCGAGGTGGAATACAGTGAAGAAGACGCAACGCTATATTACTTCAAGTACAAACTTGCGGGTTCGGATGAGTTCATCCCCGTGGCGACCATTCGTCCCGAAACGATCCTGGGCGATACCGCGGTGGCGGTTCACCCGGAGGATGAGCGCTATAAAAACTTCATCGGCAAAAAAGTGGTCGTGCCGATCCTCGGACGCGAGATTCCTGTGATCGCGGATGAATATGTGAGCATCGAATTTGGTACCGGCGCGTTGAAGATCACGCCAGGGCATGACCCGAACGACTATGCCATCGCCCAGCGACACAACCTGCCGATCATCTCGATCCTGGATGTGGCGGCGAAGATCAATGAAAATGGCGGCCCATATCAGGGTCAGGATCGTTTCGACGCGCGCAAGAACATGTGGGCCGACATGAAGAAAGCCGGTCTGGTCATCAAGACCGAGCCCTATCGCACGACCATCCCGCGTTCGCAGCGCGGCGGCGAGATCGTCGAACCGATGATCTCGACCCAGTGGTTCGTGAAGATCGAGCCGCTCGCGCAGGCCGCGCTTGAAGCCGTACGAGATGGCCGTATTAAGATCGTGCCGGAACGATTCGAGAAGGTTTATTACAACTGGCTCGAGAACATCAAGGACTGGTGCATCAGCCGCCAGTTGTGGTGGGGACATCGCATCCCGGTCTGGTACTGCCCGGATGGACACATGACCACCGGGCGCGAAGACCCAACCCAATGCGGGACCTGCGGCTCAAAAGAGATCCGCCAGGATGAAGATGTGCTGGATACCTGGTTCTCCTCGGGGTTGTGGCCCTTCTCCACGCTGGGCTGGCCCGACGAAACGCCCGATTACAAGTATTTCTATCCCACCTCCTACATGGAGACCGGGTACGATATCCTGTTCTTCTGGGTGGCGCGCATGATCATGATGGGACTGGAGTTCACGGGACAGGTGCCATTCCACACCGTGTATTTGCATGGGCTGATCCGTGACGAACATGGGCGCAAGATGTCCAAGACCTATGGCAACGTGATCGATCCGCTCATTGTCATGAATGATTTTGGCACCGACGCGCTGCGTTTTACTCTGCTGGTGGGCGCGACGCCGGGCAACGATATGAACCTCTCGGTCAGGAAAGTGGAGGCGAATCGAAACTTCGCCAATAAGCTCTGGAATGTAGGCAGGTTTGTAACGAGCGCGGTGTCAGGTGTCACGTCTCAGGTGTCAGGAACTGACTCACTGAATACTGAAAACTGGACACTTGCCGACTCCTGGATCTGGGCCCGCCTCCAGCAGCTCGTCCGCGACGTGGAGCGTCTCTTCCAGAACTTTCAGTACGGCCAGGCCGGGCAGCAGATCTATGACTTCATCTGGAGTGACTTCGCCGACTGGTATGTGGAGATTGCCAAGGAGCAAATGCAGAATGAAGAAAGTCGAATGCGAACTGTTGAAACGTTGACACGAGTGTTCGACATGGCTCTGCGCCTGCTGCATCCGTTCACGCCGTTCGTGACCGAGGAACTCTGGGGACACTTGCGTAACACAGTGCTGGATTCTGTATTGAAAGACATAGCGAAGGACTGGCCCGAAGCCTTGATCGTGGCGCGCTGGCCCGAGCCGCGCGAGCCCGAAGGCTGGGAAGCATCCAAGATCGCTGATTTCACATTGATTCAAGATATACATCGTTCGATTCGCAACTTGCGTGCAGAAAAGAAAGTGAGCCCAAGGAAAAAACTGCCAGCCACTGTTGTAGTCTTGGAGGATACTGACAAGATTGAGGAATATCTTGGAGGTACTGTTACTTTGTCAGGCATAGATCCGAATGGACTAACTGTAACCAACGCTTTTGAATTTGATCCGGAAGCACAAATTCCTCTTGTTGTTACACCGGTAGAGATCTACATTCCTTCAGCGGCATTAGGCGTAGATCCTGCCGAGCATGCCCGCCTCGAAAAGGAGCTAAAAGAAGCCCGGTCTCACATCGAGCGCCTGGAAAAACTCCTGGCGGGTGACTTTGCAAACAAAGCCCCGGCCGCGTTGGTCCAAAAGGAGCGCGATAAGCTGGCTGCTTATCAGGAAACTGCCGAAAAGATCAAAGCGCAGTTGCAGTGATAAAATGATGGTGACAAGATCCCTTGTCACCATCATCGTTTATGGAGGAAAGTGAATGACGCAAAATCAAATCACGCAGTATGTCCCCTGTCCAAATTGTGGGAGCACCGATGTAAAGAAGGTTGGTTACACCTGGTGGGGCGGCGCGCTCGGCCCGTCGATGTTCACTCATGTGAAATGCAATAATTGCAAAACCCAGTACAATGGCAAGACTGGTAAATCCAACCAAACGAACATCATCCTTTATCTGGTCATTAGTACGGCGATTGTTTTCTTTATCTGTTTTGGGTTTGCTCTTCTTCGTGCATTGCTCAGCAACTAGCAGGCTGTCGGAGAAGCCAATTTGGGCGCCAAAAAGTGTGCATTCCTCTCCGACAAGCAGCTAACATGGAGCATGTTTCCTAAACCCGGCATATTCGGGTGAATTTCCCCAGAATTGTGACAAAATTCACCAAACAATAGATATTTGTCATTTGACGCAGGGCACAGCATGGGTTAATTTTAGGTACGCAGTAATAAATTTTTGAAGGAGTTACAACCATGGCAATGAAAATTACTGAAGAGTGCATCGCCTGCGGCGCATGCGTACCTGAGTGCCCGACTGAGTCCATCAGCGAGGGCGATGGCGTTACCTATGTGATCGACGCGGCCACCTGCGTCGAATGTGTTGGGCATGCCGATTCGCCCAAGTGTGTCGGCGTTTGCCCGGTCGATTGCATCGTCAAAGCAAACTGAGATACAAAGTGCCCGATAGGGTATAATCTCGACAGCCAAATAAAAACCTTCGGGGCAGGGTGCAATTCCCGATCGGTGGTATAGCCCACGAGCAATATGGAGTCCGCCAGCTTGCTGGCGAATCCGCAGGAGCGAGCTCCTGTACTCCAAAAGGCATGACCCGGTGGAACTCCGAGGCCGACAGTAACAGTCTGGATAGAAGAAGGATGCAGGCTCACGCGAGTCTGATTCAAGTTAAGTCCCCGAAAACGTAATTTGTTTTCGGGACTTTTTTTCATCGAATCACGCTTCGCTCTACACCTTGGCCTGGTTCCGCGCCCCGTAGACTTTCTCTGCGAGGCGCTTTTGTTTTCCTCACAGGGACGGGCAGCCGCCCGTCCCTACAAAATACCATGAACCCAAACGTTATTCGTACCCTTTCGCGCAACAGCTCACGCAACTGGCTCGGATTCATTTCCGTCGTTGCGGGTTTGCTCGCCTGGCATCTGGTCGCAGTGTACAGCGGGATACCGAATTTCATCCTGCCGTCGCCTCTCAGCGTGTGGGCGCGTTTTCTCACAGCCCTGCGTGATGGAAGTTTGCTCTACCACACAGGCATCACGCTTCTGGAAATTGTCCTGGGACTGCTGGCGGGAGCGGTCTGCGCGACTATAGTCGGATATTTCCTTGCTAAGTCGCGATCGTTGGAAAGGATCCTGTCGCCCTACATTGTGGCAAGCCAGGCGATCCCCATTGTTGCGATCGCGCCTCTGCTCGTCATCTGGCTGGGAGACGGTATCCTGTCCAAGGTGGTCATCTGTGCCCTGATCGTCTTCTTTCCGGTTCTGGTGAACACGATCGTGGGCGTTCGCGCCGTGCCGACCGCGCTCTACGACTTGATGAATTCGATCCATGCCTCGCGCTCGCAGATCCTGTGGAAAGTGGAAGTGCCTGCCTCGCTGCCGGTCTTTCTCGGTGGACTACGCGTGGGCGCGACGCTCTCGGTGATCGGCGCGATCGTCGGGGAACTGGTGGATGCAGAGGAAGGCCTCGGCTTTCTGCTGCAGTTGGGTGATTTTCAGTACGATACACCGATGGTCTTCGTCGCGGTGTTCATGCTGATCCTGCTGGCACTGCTGCTGTATGGTATTGTGATCGTGCTCGAAAAAAGATTCTTGAAATGGCAAAACAAAATTTAACGTCGCAATGACGGAAGAATAAGGAGAGATAATGTTGAAAAAGTTCGTTTTGATCATGCTTGGGATGGCACTCGCTCTTTCGGCGTGCAGCAGTTCCGGGTCCGCGAATGGATCGGGTGAGCTGACCAAGGTCACCGTGCCGATGGGGTATGTCCCAAACATCCAGTTCGCGCCCATGTATGTTGCCATCGCGAAAGGATATTTTCGTGATGCAGGACTCGATATCGAACTGGATTACAAATTCGAGACCGATGGCGTTGCCCTGGTGGGCGCCGGGGAATTGCCCTTTGCAATTGTTTCTGGTGAGCAGGTATTACTGGCGCGCACGCAGGGACTGCCCGTGGTGTATGTTGGCGCATGGTACCAGCAATATCCCGTTTCGGTTGTCGCCAAAAGTGAGCTTGAAGTTCTGATCCCGCAGGATTTGAAAGGGAAAAAGATCGGCCTGCCCGGTTTATTTGGCGCGAATTATGTTGGGTTGCGCGCACTGTTGTCCGAAGCCAGGATGAGCGAAAGCGATGTAACACTTGATTCGATCGGGTTCAACCAGGTCGATTTGTTCGTAGCCGGTGAGCAGGATGTGATCGTTGGCTACACTGCCAATGAACCGATCCAGCTGCGGGCCCGCGGGATTCCCATCACCGAAATTCGTGTGTCGGATTATGTGCAGCTTGCCTCGAATGGCATCCTGACGAGCGAAAAAATGATCGCGGAAAATCCTGAAATGGTGCGCGCTTTTGTGGGCGCCTTCTTAAAGGGACTGGCAGATACGATCGCAAACCCCGACGAAGCCTTTGAATTGAGCGAAACATACATTCCAAACTTTGCCGATCTGGATGCGGACTTGCAAAAGCAGATATTGGCGACATCCATTGAACAGTGGAAAGCCGACCGTCTCGGTTATTCCGACCCACAGGCCTGGGAGAATATGCAGGATGTTTTGCTCGAGGCAGGTCTGATCCCCGGGACAATCGATTTGAACAAAGCATTTACGAATGAGTTTGTTCCGTAACTCGATACTCGTAAACCGCAAATCGAAAATCGAGATGCCTCACGTACCCATTCTCACCATCCATAATCTGAGCGCCGTGTTTCCCGATGCCAACGGCGGGCTGCGTGCATTGGAAGATATCTCCTTCGATGTTCATCCGCGCGAGTTTGTCTGTGTGCTGGGTCCATCGGGCTCGGGCAAAACTACCCTTCTGCGCATCCTTGCCGGTTTGATCTCACCGACCTCGGGTTCGTTCATGTTCGGTCACGGTGAACAGCCCAGCACGGGCATGGTCTTTCAGCAGGCCAATCTCATGCCGTGGCGTACGGTGATCGAGAACATCAAGCTGCCGCTGGAAGTAAAAGGGGTGGAGGATGCGGAGGCGCGCGCCAGGGCGCAGGAAATGATCGAACTGGTCGGCTTGCAGGGATTCGAGGACTCGCTGCCGCGCGATCTCTCCGGCGGGATGGCGCAGCGTGTGGCCATTGCGCGCGCGCTCATCCATGACCCGGACCTGCTCCTGCTCGATGAGCCGTTCGGCTCGCTGGATGCGATCACGCGCGAACGGATGTGGAACGAGTTATCTCACATCTGGCAGGTGCGACAGAAGACCGTCGTCATGGTGACGCACTCGATCAACGAGTCGCTATTCCTGGCAGATCGGGTTCTGGTGCTGACACAGCGTCCCGGCAAGGTGAAGCTGGACTTGAAAGTGGATCTGCCGCGCCCGCGCGGGGAGGATATCCGCTACACTCCCCACTTTGGAAAGCTGGCGAGGAAACTGAGAAGTACGATTGAATGAAAAAGCCTCCCGCAACGCGGGAGGCTGATTTTTTATTCGGATAACTGTCCAAGGAGGTAGTTTTGTAATCCCATCTGGTTGATCTGGTCAAGCTGCGCTTCCAGCCAATCGAGATGTTCCTCTTCATCCTCAAGATTATCATCGATAAGCTCGCGCGAGCCATTGTCACCCAGTTCGAGGCATAAACGGATGCCATCGTTGTAGGCTTTGATCGCGCCCGCTTCGGCCTCCAGATCACTTTTTAACTGCGCTTCCACCGACGGACCGATATTCATTTTGTTGAGCTGACTGACCACCGGCTGTCCCTCCAAAAAGAGGATACGGCCGATCAGCTTTTCCGCGTGTTTCATCTCGTCGATGGCGCGCTTTTCCGTAGCTTCATGCAGCTTTTTGTAGCCCCAGTTGGCGCACATCTCCGAATGGACCATGTACTGGCTGATGGCAGTCAATTCGTCGGCAAGAAATTCGTTCAACAAAGCGATAATTTTTTCGTTGCCTTTCATAGTTATGTTCCTTTCCTCCCTGATTATATTAGATTGTTACAATAAGCACAAACTTAGTTTACTTTTGACTACGGTGCAACCCACACTACAAAACCTAGTTCTGCATCGGCGTATTTGCCCGTGATCTTCCAGCAGCCAAGGGTAGGAAAATCGACACCGACCAGCATCGCGGAACCGATATCATCGGCGTAGGCGTTGGTTGCTTTTGAAACGATCAGTGGCGGGGCATCGGCGTCGAGCCTTTCGCCGGTCACTATCAAGGCAGGTTCGGGTTCCTCGTTCCAGATATAGCCCTCACGCCACCAAAATATTTTTTGGGTATAACCATCCGGGTTGTGTGGCAAACCGTACCAGGTGCCATCTTGTGGTATTTCCGTCCAAAGAGAGTTAGAACCATACCAAAACCAATCTGTAATGGGTGCGGTGGGTGAATAGGGCTCGGGCGCGGCGAATGGCGGGCTTTGCGGGGCTGTCAAAGGGCAGCTTGCGGGAGGATCGTGATGTATAGCTTCGGGTGTTGCTGCATCCTTTTGGCTTGGTTTTTCAGGCAATTTTGTTGGCGCTTCGTTCATGGTCTGGACTTCTTTTGACTGAGCGCTTGCGCTGCCGGTGCACCCAGCCAGAAGGGAGGCAAGCAGGAAAATTGGTAAAAAGAAATACAGTCTTTGCATGGTGTCTCCTCAAGTTTCACTTCCTATACACCGCAAAGCCAGTATGGGTTCCCTCGCGAAAACAAGAATGCGCGCTGCCGCTTTGAGCGACAAATCGATTACTGCTTATATACTTTTTATAGCTAAGCTGTTTATTAACTTTTGTGTTGTTTCCGCGATTTCCTCCACCGCCCTCTCGAACGCTTCTTCATTGACTTTCGAGGGTTTGCGGTACCCACTAACCTTTCTCACAAACTGCAACGCCGCGGCGCGGATCTCCTCCTCGGTGGCAGGGACTTCCACATTTCTTAATTGTTTGATACTCCTACACATAATATACTCCCTTCATCGTTGTGAGCGTTCTTGAGCGAAGCAATCACTCAGTAAATATGAGATTGCTTCGCCGTCGGCTCGCAATGACGGATTCGTTATCTAAAAGATTGCCGCTTCTCATTTTCTCTGTAAGGCCTCAACGCAAACGCGGACCAGGTCTCATTGACTGAAATCAGGTTGATCCATTTCAAGCCAATATCTTTTAACCCTTCCCAGCCTTTGTCGCGGGTCAAGTCTGTTTGGATCTTCGACGACCCTTTTGGAAAAGAAATCCATAAAATAGATTCGGGCTTCAATGCCTTTGCGGCCTTGGGCGCAAGCGCATCCAATTCTGCTTTGCTTTGTACAAAGATTTGGATCCAATCAAATTTCCCGTTGAGGGTGGGGGACATGGCGGTGTCATGTTTCAATTCAGTTACATAATTCTCAGGTGCATTGATGACCGCCGCGATCGCTCCCGCCTTGAGCTTCATCTTTTTCGAGAGAGGGGATTCAGGCATAGCGCCTCCTTTTGGTAGTAGCGACTTCGCGAAGCACCCTGTGGGTCAGTCGCTGTCACTATCATCCCAGCCTTTTCCGAAATTGTCCGGTGGCTTGTAAGCTGCCCATTGATCCTGAAGCCAGTCCCTGCCTTTATCTGCATAGTACATTTGCAGACTGGACCATGTCCAATCATATGGATCGCAGACATAGCCGTGTTTTACAGGATTGTAATGAATATAGTTAAAAGCCATATGAAGATGTGTTTCATTTCTTATAAATGTGTCTGCAAACTTGTACCAGACACGGCGCTTTCCCGTTAAGTCATCTTCAATATTCCATTCGCGTGACGTTGTTCCGTGTAAATGCTTGAGTACAACGGACACATCATCCAGTGAATGAATACTTATCAAAATATGATAGTGATTCGGCAAAACTACCCAAGCGATTATTTCTTCTACGATTTCTTTAATTAAATTCAACAATCGAGCTTCAAATGCTGTCCTGCGTTCTGTGGAATGCATAATAGCTCGATGTTCAAAGTTTGCTGCTGAAATCAAATAGGTCCCTGCATCTCGGAATGGATGTGGAGGAGCATGGAGAGGATAACCATGCTCGCGACGATAATTGACAATTTCTTGGCGCTCTTGAAGGGACCGTTTACGATATTCGTAGGGCATAGTGGAGAAAGGACGACTGAAGTCGTCACTACGGGTTATAGCCGCGGCAAATCCAACAATAAAACTTCCGCCAGCAACCTTGAATTTACATTCTTCTCCATCTTTTCCAAAACGTCTTCGAGCCCACTGACAACTCTGCGGGCAACAGGGAGATCCAGCCTGCCGGCCAGGTCCTCGATCTCCAGATTGCGGTCCACGTTGACGAGGGGAGTCGCCGCCTGGGCGCTGCGCAGCATCACGTCGCGCCAGTAGGAGAGCCAGATCAAGACTGCCTGCCGCATCGACTCTTTATCGCGCGACAACTTGTCGGCATAGGCAAACTTTTCCAGACGGGAAGCGGAGATCAGGCTTTGCAGATCGTTCAATCTTTCTTCACGCTTTTCCAGCAGGGCTTCGTTCTCCAGCAAGCGCAGCGCGTAGCCAAATCTGCCGCCGGAGATGTGGGCGACCAGCTTTGCGCGACCGCTCTCTACCCCTCTGCTCTCCAGTGCTCTTTGTATTTCTTCTATTTTTAGCGGTCTCAATCGCAACACTTCACATCTTGAAACAATGGTTGGTAATAATTGTTCCGGGTTATCAGCAGTCAGGATCAAAACCGCGTATGATGGTGCTTCTTCGAGTGTTTTCAGCAAAGCGTTCGCGGCATTATCATTCGCTTCCTGAAAGCGCAGGAAGAGTGCCACACGATACTTCGCCTGATAGGGTTTGAGTGTCAACGACCGACGCGCCTCGCGGATCTGGTCTACCTTCAATATCCCGCCCTCGGATTCTGCCTGGACAACAGTCAGGTCCGCGTGCTGCATGGCGGCGATCTGCCTGCAGTCGCGGCATTCGCCACATGGGACTCCCGCCTCGTGGGGCGTCTGGCAGTTCAACGCCTGAGCGAAGTGCAAGGCCAGGGTACGGCGGCCCAGGCTCGGAGGTCCCGCGAAGAGATACGCATGGCGCGTGGTTTCGCCCGCGACATGCTTCTTCAACATGCTCACGGCCCATTCGTGGCCGATCAAATTCCAATTGTTAGTCGTCATTAGTCTTTACCGGAACGAAGTCGCAAATAGGATTCATATCGTTCAGGATGGATTTTACCTGCTTCCAGCGCGCGGCGCACAGCGCAATCCGGTTCATGGGTGTGAGTGCAGTCGCTGAACTGGCAATGCTGCACCAGCTCGCGCAGTTCAGGGAAGTAAGCGTCGATCTCCTCCGGCTCGGTGTCCCACAATGCCAGAGATTTCCAGCCCGGCGTATCGGCGATATAGCCGCCCCCTTCCACTGGAAACAACTGGCGTGTCACGGTTGTATGTTTACCCTTGTCCATCGCTTTACTGATCGCATTCACAGCCAGTCCAAGCCCGGGTTGCATGGCATTCAACAGACTGGATTTTCCCGCACCGCTCGGGCCCGCGAACGCGCTGACTGGCGAAGCCGTGCCGGAAAGAATTGATTTTAGTTCTTCGATCCCCGCTCCTGTCTTTGTTGAGGTGTAAAGCACTGGATACCCAATCGTCTCATACAATCCAAAAATTTCTTTTGGATCATCCACAAGATCGATTTTATTGGCAACAATGACGGCGGGTATTTTTTGCTTTTCCGCGATGACCAGAAACCGATCCAGCATTCTCAGCCGTGGATTTGGATGTGCGCACGCAAAGACAAAGACCGCTTGATCTGCATTTGCCAGCAGCACCTGCTGATAATCACCCTGCGGGCGCGGGTCGAGCCGGACGATGGCCCGTTCCCGTTCTTCGACCTCTTCGATCACCCCGCTGCCATCCGTCAAAACGGTGATGCGAACCCGGTCGCCAATCGCGGCAATGTCACCGGTCGCCTTGCCCTGTTTCAACTTGCCGCGCAGCTGGCAAACAGTAAAGCCCTGTCCGGTCTCTACTGTAAAGAAACCGGACTGGGCTTTGATGATCAGACCGCGTAGTGATTGTTCGTTTGCCAAATGTTTCCTATGTGCTCCCATTATCACACTGATGGCACGTGATGCTGGGAGTATAAAATAACTACCGCTCCGGTGTTGCAGTGGGGATGAAGCCAAAGGGGGTGGGAGTATAGGTTGGGCCGAACAGGCTCGCCTCAAACCATAGTTTAGATTGCGGCGTCCCGTAATAATATGCTTCCACAATGCGTTGGAAGACGGGCGCGGCCCAGTCGGAACCTTCTCCCTGATTCTCGAGCACCACCGCGATCGCGATGTCGCGCTTGTCGGTGGACTCGCTGGCCATCGTGTATCCGGCAAACCAGGCATGCGGGTCCCCGCTGCCTGATTCGGCGGTGCCTGTTTTGCCAGCCACCGGGATGCGCAGCCCGCGCAAACGGAAATTGGCTGTTCCACGCTTATCTGCTACCACGTTGATCATGGCCTGTTTAATGATATCCATGCGAAACGGCTGGATGGGTAATGTGCCGCGTGCGTCGGGCTTAAAGACGATGGTTGGGTCGCCTGTAACAGGCTCGATCTTTTCCACGAGCTGCGGGCGGTATAACGTGCCGCCATTGCCCAGCGCGGCGATGAACCTCGCCACCTGCAGCGGCGTAACCTGCACGGTTCCCTGACCGATGGCTTGATTTACCACTTCGACGGGGTCGCCATTTGGATCCTGGATTTGCCCCGCCTCTTCCTCGATCTGCTCGATGCCGGTCTTCTGACCCAGTCCAAAGGCGCGGGCCATGTTCGCGATGTCATTCGAACGATTATTCTGGTACAGGGTGTATCCAATTTCCCAGAAGAACGGATTGCAGGACCGCATCAGACCTTCTGGCAGGGTTAGATATCCAGATGGCTGACTGTCCGATGTGTTGCATTCCTGCCCACGTGCCAGACGATCCTGACAGTGCTGCCACGTCCAATCATGGCGGACCCGATCCGGCAGCTTCGTCCAATCATACTGACAATCCAATGGACTTTCCGCCTGAAACAGCCCGCTTTCCATCCCGGCTGCCATCGTGATGATCTTGAATACCGAGCCGAGCGGATACTGTCCCTGCGCGGCCCGGTTGACGAAAGCTCCCTCCCGTAGTTGTGTAAGCAAGGCAGCCTGATTCGGGACACCTGGTTGAAATATATTCGCATCGAAATCGGGTGAAGTTGCCATGGCAAGCACGCGCCCGGTATCGCGTTCGAGCACAACTGCCGCACCGGTAAATCCTTTGATGGCTTGTTCCGTGAAGTATTGCAGGTTGCGATCGAGCGTCAGATATATGGATTGAGCGGGCTCGCGTTGACTTTCGCCCACTTTGGTCACGATCGCGCCGGTAGAAGGATTCACCACATGCAGCGTACCGCCGTGTTTTCCGGACAGGTAATCCTCCGCCCATCTTTCGATCCCTGATTTACCAACAAGCTCGCTACCTTTATACCCCCGTCGGCGATACGCTTCCAATTCTTCCGGGCCGATCAACTGGGTATACCCAACTACATTGGAAGCGACACCCTGTTCGAAGTAATAACGTGAGTTGTAGGGTTCCCAGACGAGTCCGCTCGGATAGATCGAGCGAATGCGTGCCGATTCCTCTTCCGATGCTTCACAAAGCGCGATCGGCCATTGAGCAGGAGTATTGTAAATCTCTTCGATCAACGCTTCCGGACTCACGCCACATAACCTGGATGCTTCCGCAGCCAGGGTCCCTACGCTTTCATCGGTGACATTACCCGGGAGAATATAGAAGCCGTAAGCATCCGACTGTGCGGCCAGCGCGTCTCCGTTACGGTCATAGATATTCCCGCGTGCAGGAATGTCGTAATCCATTTTCAGCACATTGCCGCCAGCCAGTTCAGGGAGAATGAGCGCGTCTTCCCATTGTAGTTTCCATTCCTCATTTTCGAGGGTGAAGCGCGCCACCAGGTCACGCTGGATGTCTCCGACCAGCGCGGTGTGATAGGTAACGCGGAAAGAGACTTCAGAAGAATAGACATTGACAAGAGAGGAAAGTACTTCGTAATCAAACGAACTGGCGCTCATTTCATTCAGCGCATCGCGGTTGCGTTTGGCAAAATCCTCCAGCGTGATGGCATCCTGGCTGACCCTGGCGAGCAGTGAGTACATGGTATTGTAATCTTCCGCCTTGAACGCGTCGAGATATTTTGTGAGCGCTGCACCTACATCGGGCGCAGGACGAATTGTCACGGGTGGTGGCGGCAATGGCGTATCTGTGGGGAATCCCACTGGAACATTAATCCCACCACTGCATGCGCTCAGGAATGCAAGAGCGACCAGGATGTTTAACCAACGGAGAAATTTCATTCTTTACCTTTCAGGATTTGGAGTGCAGGAGCTCGCTCCTGCTTCCCTTATATTTGCGACGGCGAGCCGTCGCACTCCAAAATTACATTTCACCACTCAATATCGTATTCGAAACCGGACATTGATACTCCAGCAATGTCGCGCAGCTTGCAAAGAATCCCGGATCCGGCTGGATGTTCATCTTCCTCATTAAACGAATGACATGACACATGGGCAGTCCCATCACGCTGGCGAAACAGCCCTCCAGGCTGGCAACGGGATGGAACTCCGGGTGCTGGATCGCGTAGGCGCCAGCCTTGTCGAGTGGGTCACCCGTCTGCACGTAAGCCTCGATCTCCTCATCTGAATAGTCGCGCATGGGCACGTCGGTAATGCAGATGTCTTTGAGGAGGAGGCCATCCACAGGACCCCCGCCAAGAGAACGCGGGACTGTAGTGCTTCGCTTGTCGTTCAGACGGAGCAGGGCGATCCCGGAGTAGACCTGATGCGTACGTCCGCGTAAACGCTTGAGCATCGCGATCGCCTCCGCATTATTTTGTGGTTTGCCCAGGATATCCTGTCCATCTACAACCGTGGTATCGGCAGCAAGGACAAGCTGCTCTGCATCCGCGCGAATAGCGCGGGCTTTCGTCTCAGCCAGTCTTAAGACGTACTCGGCCGGGGATTCGTTCGGTTGTTGACTCTCATCCACATCAGCAGCTAAAACCGTGAATTCCCAACCGGCGAGACCCAGTAACTGACGCCGGCGCGGCGAGTTGGATGCCAGAATGAGCAGTGGTTTTTCGGTCACGAAGGGGGATTCTAACACAGGCCCGCCCCCTCCCTTCCTCCCCCAAATTCAACACCAAAATCGGGAGTTGGTATACAAATTCATCATGTTGAATTTGGGGGAGGTGTCACGAAGTGACGGTGGGGGCAGGGGGTAGGTGGTACAATGCGAGAAAAAATGTCTGGTCATGGAGACGAACATGAAAGAACTGAAAGAACGGATTTTACGGGACGGGAAAAACCTGGGCGGGGGAATTTTGAAAGTGGATAGTTTTGTGAACCATCAAGTGGACCCTCTTTTAATGGATGCCTGTGGAAAGGAATTTGCCCGCCGGTTCGGCGGACTCGGCGCGACGAAGATACTGACCGCTGAGATCTCGGGCATCGCGCCGGCTGTGACGACAGCCATCCACCTCGGCCTGCCGGTGGTGTACGCGCGCAAGCACAAACCGATCACGATGCCTGACCAGGTGTATCTTACGCTTGCTCCCTCTCACACAAAGGGACGCATGGTCGAGTTGATCGTCTCACCGGAGTATCTGGCAAATGGTGAGAAGGTCCTGATCATCGATGACTTCCTTGCCAGCGGACAGACGATCCTGGGTTTGGCCCGTCTGGCGGAAGCTTCGGGTTCGAAGATCGTTGGGGTCGGCGCGCTGATCGAGAAAATCTTCGAGGGCGGGCGTGAGGCCTTGAAACCGCTCGGCGTGCCTATCGAGTCACTGGCCTGCATTACCTCGATGGATGACGGCAAGATCACATTCGGGGATCCATCATAACGTTTGAAACTGCGAGGGTGAGAAGTGAGAGAGTCACTGTGCAGAAGTGGATATGGCATCCGTGGGTCAGGCGCTTCATTGGCTGGATTTTCACGCATATGAGCTTTGCCATTCCTGCAAAACGACTGCGCGAGACAGATACATTGATGGCGTTTTTCCATCCGAGGCCATCCTATCCATTTCACGTTTTACTCGTGCCGAAGAAGGCTGTCGTTTCATTAAAAGAGCTTGATTGTACTGACACTGTTTTTCTCTCCGATCTATATTCCACTATTCAAAGCCTTGTAAACGAATTTCAACTCCCTGCTTATCGCCTGATCGTCAATGGCGGGGAGTATCAGGATTTTCCGCAGTTGCATTTTCATCTCATTTCTGAGTAGGGGCGACGTTACGTCGCCCCTACGGGAATCATAAATTTATGGACTCTATTGCCATCCTCGATTTCGGTTCTCAATATGCACAGATTATTGCCCGGCGCGTGCGCGAGGCACAGGTCTATTGCGAGTTATTTTCCTGGGACGCGCCGATGGAAAAGATCCTGGCCATCCAGCCCAAGGGATTCATCCTTTCCGGTGGACCCAGATCCGTGTACGAAGAGGGCGCGCCCTATATTCAGGATTTCATTTTTAAAACAGGTTTACCCATCCTTGGGATCTGTTATGGAATGCAGGCACTGACGCACGCACTGGGTGGACAGGTCGACCCATCTGCACAGCGTGAATATGGGCATGCCGAAATCGAGCCAATGGTCAGCGGCACTATGCTCGAGTCCATCTCGAAGGTGTGGATGTCACATGGCGATCGGATCACAAAGCTGCCCAATGGATTCATCGCGCTGGCGCGTAGCGGGAACAGTCCCTTCGCGGCGATGGGCGATATGCAGCGCAAGTATTTTGGCGTACAGTTCCACCCGGAGGTGCACCACACGCCGAACGGCGAGAAGCTGCTCAAGCATTTCGTCGTTGACGTTTGTGGCGTCAAGCAAAACTGGACGCCAGCATCCATTGTGGAGGAATCTGTCGAACGGATCCGCAGGCATGTCGGAAAACATCAGGTGCTCGCGGCCGTTTCGGGCGGCGTCGATTCCTCGGTGGCGGCGGCGCTAGTGCATAAGGCCATCGGCGATCAACTGGTTGCGGTGTTCGTGGACACGGGGCTGCTGCGTAAGAATGAAGGGGAACAGGTCGCTGCGGCGTTTCGGCGTTACCTGGGCGCTGAGCTATTGACGGTGGACGCATCGGATGAGTTCTTCTCGGCGCTTCAGGGTGTGACGGAGCCGGAGCAGAAACGGAAAATTGTCGGCGAGAAGTTTATCCGCGTGTTCGAAAAACAGGCCAGGCAGTTGGATCAACCCAAATTCCTGGTACAGGGGACGATCTATCCGGATGTGGTCGAATCGTCTGCGCCCGACCGGAATAAAGCGGCAAAGATCAAGACGCATCATAACGTCGGCGGGCTGCCTGAAGATATCAAGTTTGAGCTGGTCGAGCCGCTGCGGTATTTGTTCAAGGACGAGGTGCGCGCGGTGGGTGAAGCGCTCGGGCTGCCAGAGTCGCTGGTTTGGCGGCAGCCGTTCCCGGGTCCGGGGCTGACCGTGCGCTGTCTCGGAGAGGTCACGCGCGAGCGTGTGGAACGTCTGCGGGCCGCGGATGCGATCCTGCTCGAGGAATTATCCAAAGCAGGGTATTTGAGCAGGCGGGCCCCGCGTCAAACTGGACCTTTGAATCCCGTCTGGCAGGCAATCTCACAGGCGTTCGTCGTTCTACTGCCTGTCCGCTCGGTGGGTGTCATGGGCGACCAGCGCACCTATCAGGAAGCAGTGGCGATCCGGGCCGTGACTACCGAGGACTTTATGACCGCCGACTGGGCGCGCCTGCCGCACGACCTGCTGGCGAAGGTATCGAGCCGGATCGTTAATGAAGTAGACGGAATAAATCGGGTGGTGTATGATATTACGAGCAAGCCGCCCGCCACCATCGAATGGGAGTGAAACGACACCTGCACTGCACCGAAAGCACGATTTGCTTTAGCAAATCGGGTGCATGTGTTTACGATCTTGGATTTACGATTTTCGATTATTGATCCAGAGAATTAATGATATTTGTTTCCGCGCGACATTCGCATACATGTCAAACAGAAATTGAAATCGCAAAGGAGTCACGATGAATTTCAATTTTGGAGAAGTTCTTTCGCGGGGGTGGCAGATCATTTGGAAGCACAAAGTCCTGTGGATTTTTGGCATCCTGGCGAGCTGTGGTCGTGGAGGCGGAGGTGGGAATGGGGGTGGCGGAGGAAATACTGGTTTTGAAACACAAGGCCCGGGTCCAAATCTGCCACCTCAGGTCATGCAATGGTTCCAAACCATCGAACAGAATCTAATGGCATTCATAGGAATAGGAATTGCCGTTGTCTGTTTGTTCTGGATTATTGTTATTTTCCTCAGTACGGTGGGTCGCATTGGTCTGATCCATGGTACATCCCTGGCAGATGGCGGCACGGAAAGCCTGAATTTTGGTCAATTGTTTAGCGAGAGCCTGCCCTACTTCTGGCGGATGTTTGGTCTGTCATTGATCGTTGCACTTCCCATTCTGTTTGTATTTGCGGCGTTGTTCGCGGGATTGATTGTGTTCGCTATTTCTGCCAGCGGAGGTAACGACGATGCCGGGCTGGGCATCCTGGCGATGATGCCAATTCTCGTTGGTTGTATCTGCATCCTGATCCCGGTTATGTTTGTGGTGGGTTTGATTGTTCGTCAGGCCGAAAGAGCGATTGTGCTTGAAGATTTGTCGTTGCTGCCCGCCCTCAGCCGCGGGTGGGATGTGTTCCGCAGTAATCCGGGTCCCATTATTTTGATGGCGATCATTATGATCGTTATCGGCCTGGTTGTGGGTTTCGTGATAGCGCTCCCGGTTTTCATCATTGTGATACCGGGTGTGATTGGTTTTCTGGCGGGCGACGCACAAAACTATACGCCTTTGATCTTTATGGGTGTTTGTCTCTGCCTGTATATTCCGGTTTCATTACTGCTGAATGGGATTGCGATTGCATATATTGAGTCTGTCTGGACGTTAACGTACATGCGTTTGACCAAACCACAGGACAACGTTCCTGTGACCCTCCTCGAGGCGAATGCGTAGAATTTTTGCGTTCCTTCTCGGACTAAGCCTGTTTGCGTTTCCCTCAGCCTTCGCACACGCCCAGGCGGTTGCGTATGCTGAGATCGTAACTGTTGAGCCACGCGGTTTTCCTCAAATTACCGCGCTCGTGGACATTTACGATGCCAACGGCCGCTTCATGGAGGGACTCCAGTCTGCTGATCTGACGGCCTATGAGGATGGCGAGCCGCGCCCGGTGGATACACTGACCGGGTCGGATGTGCCTCTGCAGTTCGTGGTCGCAGTGAATCCGGGGCCGGGCCTGGCCGTGCGAGATTCAAATGCTGTCCCACGCTTTACACGAGTAGTCGAGACGTTGAGCCAGTGGGTGAATTCACAGCCTCCTGGGTCGGAGGATGACCTGAGCCTGGTCTCGCTATCGGGTTCCCTGATTACCCATGCGAACACCAAAGACTGGTTCGTCAGCCTCGATTCGTTCAAACCGGACTTCCGCAATACGACTCCCAACCTGCAAACATTTTCCATCGCGCTGGATACGGTCGCCGCGCCGACGCCTCAGCCGGGCATGAAGCGCGCCATTCTCTTCATCACGCCTCACATGGACGACCCGAACATCGACAATACGATCGCACCGCTGATCCAGCGCGCGATCGAGTCAAAAGTGCGGGTCTTTGTATGGTTCATAGATGCAGAGACGTATTTCCCGACGGCCAGCGCCAACGCGTTTAAATCGCTGGCCTTGCAAACCGGCGGCTCCTTCTTTGCCTTCTCGGGCAGGGAGATGTTCCCCGATCTCAACCTGGATCTCGCACCTTTGCGCCAGGTTTATACGCTGACCTATACATCCTCTCTCACCATCTCAGGGGAGCATACCCTTGGCATCGAGGTGAAATATCCTCAGGGAACACTTCGGGCCGTGGAAGCATCCTTCAGCCTGGATGTACAGCCTCCCAACCCGATCCTCGTCACGCCGCCGCTGCAGATCATGCGCCAGCCGCCTGCCGACGACCCATACAATGCGGAAGTGCTGGTGCCTGCGCGACAAAATATAGAGATCCTTGTTGAATTCCCGGATGGTCACCCGCGTGAGTTGAAGCGCACAGCTTTATACGTGGATGGCCAGCTCGTGGATGAAAATACTTCCGAGCCGTTCGAGACGTTCGCGTGGGATTTGAGCCCCTACGATGTCGGTGGTCAGCATGAGATCATCGTGGAAGCGGAGGACATGCTTGGCTTGCAGAAATCCAGCATGGGTATTCCGATCACGCTGACGGTGATCCAGCCGCCGCGCGGAATACAGGCCTTTCTGGCGCGTTACCAGTCCTATCTCGTCCTTGGGGCAATTGGTTTCGCCGGGGTTGCGTTGCTGCTCATTCTTTTGCTGCGAAGGTCAGGAGGAGAACTCATTAAAAAACGCCGGGAGAAGCGCAAGCGCTTTGAAGACCCGGTCACTCAGCCGGTGAGCGCTTTGACCGAGCCGCCCGCTCTGCGGGCATCGGCTGCAAAAAAGTCGAAGACGGTGCCGCGCCGGGCCTGGCTACATGCTCCGCAAAGGGCGCCGCGCATACCCGAGGCGCCGGCTTACCTTTATCGGTTGATGAACGGCGGTGAGCCGGTCAGCAGCCTGCCCATCCCTGTGGCGGAAAAGGATCTGACTTTCGGTACCGACCCGGTGCAATGCATGCGTGTGCTGGACGATCCATCCATTTCTCCGCTGCATGCCCGGATCAAACAGACACCCGGCGGCGACTTTATCATTTATGATCACGGATCGGTGGCGGGTACATGGGTGAATTATGAACCGGTCACGCGTGAAGGCCATCGACTGGTTCACAGAGATCGGATCCATTTCGGGCAGTTGATGTATCGTTTTGATCTGAACCAGCCTCCGGCTGAGTCTGAACCGAAGGTCATCCTGAAGAAGTCCATGCCATGATACGAATCGCGCGCGCTCACCTGAACGTGGAGGCCCAGACCCATGCGGGCATGACGGGGAAAAACAACGAAGACCGCTATGCTGTCACTTCGTTTGTCCTGGACAAGGATAACCGAATGCCTGTGCTGCTGGCTGTGCTCTCGGATGGCATTGGCGGGCATCGCGCCGGTGAGGTGGCCGCGGAACTTGCAGTCAATCACATGATGCAGGCGGTTGCCCACAGTGACGGCCGGCATATCAGACAAACCATCGATGATGCGGTCAAGGAAGCCAGTGAGGCCATCGCCGCGCACTCTGCCTCCAATCAGAATTTGAAGGGGATGGGCGCGACCTGTGCCACAGCCTGGATCGTGGGCGATAAACTTTATACCGCCAGTGTGGGAGACTCGCGAATTTATTTGATGCGCGGCGGACGGATCCAGCAAGTGACGGTCGACCATACCTGGGTGCAGGAGGCAATCGACAAGGGCATTATCACCCCCGAGGCGGCGCGCGAACATCCGAACGTGCACGTGATCCGCCGTTATCTGGGCTCCCCGACGCCGCCTGACCCCGACTTCCGTTTGAAATTATTTAATGACGAAGGCGATGAGCACGCGGAGAACAACCAGGGGCTCCAGCTTTTGCCGAGTGACACGTTGCTGTTATGCAGCGACGGCTTGACCGACCTGGTCTGGAACGATGAGATTCTGGAGATCGTCCGTGCGAAGTCCAATTTGAAGGAAGCTGCGCGGGCATTGATCGAGCTTGCGAATTCGCGCGGCGGGCACGATAACATCACGGTCGTTTTGATCTCTGTGCCTTCCGATTTCAAATTGACGGTTGGGAAAAAAGTGGACTGGCTGCCGTGGATCATCGGCGGCGTAGCCGGATTGGTCTTTATACTGATCGTCACTGCCATCGTGGCCTTTAGTCTGCTCAGGCAAAGCGCGGATGTGACGCCCACCCCGACCCTCACCCTCACTCCTGCCTCAACGACCACATCCTCCCCGACGGTCACCCCGCTTCCCAGCGTAACCGGTGCGCCCACGCGCTCCCTGCCGGTCGCACCGACGTACACTCCCTGGCCCACGAATACACCGGAACCGTAAGTTTGTCATTGCCAGCCTGAGCGTAGCGAGTGGCGAAGCAATCTCATCTTACCAACCCAATCTTGTTTAAAGGCTAGATGAGATTGCTTCGTTGGGTAACGCCTCGCCTTCGGCGTGCTGCGCGATCCTCGCAATGAAATAAAGGAGATTAATTATGCCTGTAAAACATTCAACCAATGTCGAAGCCAAAAACGTCGCTGCCGGGAAAGACACGACCATCCAGGTCCTGATCTCATCGCAGGAGGGTCCCAACTTTGCCCTGCGCAAGTTTTCCATGCAAAAGGGAGGCGGGATGCCGCGCCATACGAACACAGTGGAACACGAACAATACGTCCTGCGCGGCGAAGCGACGATCACCATGGGTGAGGAAACCTATCATGTAAAGACAGGCGACGTTGTCTTTATCCCCGAAGGCGTGGTGCACTCTTATCAAAACACGGGCGAAGAGCCGTTTGAGTTCCTGTGCATTATTCCCAACAAGGAAGATAAGATCACGATTGTGGATGCTTGCTAGGGCGGGGCACCCCGCCTATACACATTACAACGGCTGTTTCATCGGGATCCCCGGCTTGCGCGGGTATTTGGGCGGTGTCGCCGCGACCTTGTCCACCACCACGAGGTAACGGTCATCGGCCACACCCGGCAAATTGACGGGGATCAGCTGTTTCAATTTTCCACCCAGTAATTCCATTGCCTTTTCCGCGGACTGTGCCTCGGCCGGTCCGCTTTCGCCTTTCTGAGCGAGGACCGTGCCTCCCACCTTCACCAGTGGGATCAGGTACTCACTCAGCACATTGAGGTTCGCCACCGCGCGCGCCACCGCCCAATCGTATTTCTCGCGGTGTTGCGCGGTTTGTCCCAGAGCTTCCGCGCGCACCTGGATGACGTTCACGTGCTCCAATCCCAGTACGCGGACGATGTGCTGGCAGAACATGGCTTTTTTGCCAACGGACTCGACCAGCGTCAGCCTCAAATTTGGATAGAGGATCTTGAGAGGAATACCGGGGAACCCGGCGCCGGTGCCCACGTCGATGAGATGATCGGGCGGCGCAGCCTTCCATGCCAGGACGCAGGAAAACGAATCAAGGAAATGTTTCGTACGGATGGATTCTGAATCGCGGATGGCTGTCAGATTGAACTTCTGATTCCACTCGATCAGCTCTTTCTCATACGTGACCAATGCCATGACCTGACGCCCTGTGATGTGAATGTTGAACAAGGCTTGTGCGTCGTGTACGAGTTTGTCCATGATGAAAAATTATAACCTGTGTTATTCCGGTTGCCATCTCACAGAGGTAAAAGAAGAAGGACCACCCGGTCAGGCGGTCCTTCAAAATCTTCGCTAGAGATAAGATTATCCTTTTATTTCTTCGTGCTTTTCTTCTGCAACAACGCGTGGCTTGCTGAACCTGCGGTACAGCGCGCGCCCGGCGAGGAACAGGAGGTAAAGCGGGATGGCGATCAGGATCAACGCTGGCAGAACATACAGCACGAAGCGGATCAGGAACTCGACAAAATTCTGGAAGAAGAAGATCAGATCCTGGATGGCTTCCTTCGCGGTGCCACTGGGTGTCCACGGGCCGACCTTGATCGGCTGGGTGCCTGCCTCGGCGATCAGGCGGACACTGATCGCAGACATGGCAGCGGATTCTTCCAGGTATTTGATCTGCCCCTTCAGTTGCTCGATCTGGGTTTGAATATTCTGCACTTGCAGGTAGATGGCAAGTACGTCTTCCGCTCTGACGGCGTCGTCCATGATCTCGAGCAGTTTTTCTTCGGCAGCCTGCTTGGCTTTCAGCTGGGACTGCAAATCCACATACTGACTGGTCACATCCTGGCCCGAGCGGTTTTCGTAATCGACATCCACTGCGCCCTTCTTGATTTCGGTAAGGGCTTCATCCAATTTTTCGGATGGCACGCGGATGACAATGCTCGCCTCGGGAACTTCCTGCCCCAGTTGGCTATAGGATTGGTACAGATTCGAAGAGACCACGAATCCGCCCATTTCACGTGCCAGATCGCTAATCTCCTCCATGTGCGCCTTTGGATCTTTTACCACGATAGCCAGATCAGCGTTCTCGATGACGAGCCGTTCCTGTGTTTGTGGTTGAACAGCATCATTGCTAACAGACGACCTGGCAGATTCTTCCGCGGCATAGCTGTCGAAAGCAGGCTCTGGCATGCCAGGTGCCTGTACCACGTCTGGAGCGCCTCCGCCACCCATACCAAACGATGGTTCAGCCGCCGGCAACTCCTTGCTGATTGTGTTGAATGTCTGTCCTATTTTGGGACCGGTAAGCCGCGCAAATGAAATCCCGATGATCAGGAACACTGCCACGACCGACAGGATAATAAACAGGGTGCGTTTCATATCTTCTCCTTTATGAATATCCGATGATTTCACCCGGAGGACGATGAGTACTATTCAAAAGTTCCTCCTCAAATGACACCCTCCCCCAAATTCATCGAAGATGAATTTGGGGGAGGGTCAGGGTGGGGGTTACCATCCCTCAGCGATTCGCACGGCATGCTTCTCCGGCAGTCCTGCCTCGCGGATCCGCTGCTGCACTTCGGGGATGTTATATTTCACGCGGCGCGGTTCCCAGGTTTTGGCGGTGCTGTCATAAATGGCATAGGCGGAGCGCGGGTCGCGGTCGCGCGGCTGGCCGACCGAGCCCGGGTTGGCGATCAGCTTGGGTTCCAGCTGAATAGGGACTCCCACTTTGATCGGTTTCAGGTTTACACGATCGGTCTTCTCGTCAAGCTGGAACATACACTGGATGTGCGAATGTCCCACAAAACACCAGGGTGTGGTGAAGTGATCAAAATTCAGCCGCGCCGAAAGTGTGTTCAGGATGTATTCCCAAATGGAGTCGCGTGGGCTGCCATGCACCAGGCTGGCATCTTCGCGCACCTTCAGGTTGGACGGCAGGGAACGCAAAAAATCCATGTTATCGGCAGTCAACACTTTTTCGTGATAGGCCAGTGTGCGGCGCGCGTCGCCGTTGAAGGCTTCGAAGGGGATCTTACCGATCAAAGCGACGTCATGATTTCCCAGCAGGCAGGTCAGGTTCGGGATCTCGCGTATCAACTCCATGACTGCATTGGGATCAGGACCGTAACCGACCATATCGCCGAGGCACCAGGTCTCATCGACCGTGCCGGCATCTGCGAGAACCGCCTCAAGCGCAGTGTAGTTCGCATGAATGTCAGAGACAACAAGAATTCGCATATCACTCCAATAATTTGGCAACCCAGCCCAGGATCACTTCAGCTACCTCTGCCTTGCTCATCAGTGATAAAGCCTCGGTGCGGCCATCCGCAAACAAAAGTGTGACGCGGTTCGTTTCGACCGCAAAGCCGGCATCCTCTGCTGAGATGTCGTTCGCGGCAAAGATCTCCGCGCCTTTGGATTTTAACTTATGTGCCGCATTTTCAAGGAGGTCGCGTGACTCTGCGGCGAAGCCCACGACGACGCGCGGGCGCTTCGTCTCGATGGCGCTCGAGGCAGGCATTTCCGCCCTCCGGTCTGCCACCGTTTTTAAAATATCTTCTGTGGCTTCAAGCTCCACTTGAGGAATCCCGCCTGCCTTCTTGATCTTGTCTTTCGCGATGTTCTTCGGCCGGAAATCCGCAACCGCAGCAGCCATGACAAGCGCGTCGCTTTCGGCGGACTCTTTCAGCACAGCCTCGAGCATTTGTTTGGCCGTTTCGACAGCCACCAGGTGCACACCGATCGGGGGTGTGATGGCTGTGGGTGTGGTGATCAATGTGACCTGTGCACCCATGTCCAGCGCGGCTTGCGCGAGGGCATACCCTTGTTTGCCGGAGGAGCGATTCGTCAGCACGCGTACGGGATCGAGCGGCTCCTGAGTCCCTCCGGCGGTGACCACGACTCTTTTTCCGGCGAGCGGACCGTTGTGTCCGAGGAGGAGGCGGATGTATCCCATGATCTCCGCAGTTTCGATCATGCGTCCCACACCGGCGAGTCCGGAGGCGAGATGTCCCTGCGCGGGCCCAATGAACGAGGCGCCGCGTTTTTTCAGGATTTCGATGTTTTCCTGGGTGGCGGGATGGTCATACATCCCGCCGTCCATGGCAGGTGCGATCAGCAGTGACGAGCGCATTGCCAGGGCCGTAACGGCCAGCAAGTTGTCCGCCTGCCCATGCGCGAGTTTTGCAATCGTGTTTGCCGTGCAGGGTGCGATGACCAGCAGGTCGGCGGCGTGTCCCAATCCAACGTGCAGCACATGGGCTTCGTTGCCCCACAGATCATTGTCTGTGTAGGCGCGCCGCCCTGTGACGGATTGAAATGTAAGTGGCGTGACAAATTTCTCGGCTGCTCCGGTCAGGAGGACATCCACCTGTGCGCCCGCCTGTGTCAACTTGGATGCAAGGTCGGCAGCTTTGTAGGCTGCAATGGAGCCGGTCACTCCGAGCATGATGTGTTTGTTGGAGAAGATGGACATATTACTTTATTATACTTCCTGAAAAGTAACAGCCACGCTTTTGCAGTCCCCGGGTGCGCTAAAAAGTTGTAAGTCACGGAGTCCAAAGTCTCCCGACTTTGGCGCAAAATCAGGAGATTTTGCAGTCCACCTCACAACATTTGAGTGCTCCCAGCCCTTGGATGGATTGCCAGCGTGACTGTTGCAAGTTAGCTTCTTTACACAATGTCGAGGGAGCGTTCGTTGCGACCGAGGAGTTCCGCCGCTACGCGGCGAGATCCTTCGCTACACTCAGGATGACATTTTTAATAGGGTGCTTCCCCTGGCGAGCCGTTGGGGATCTCGCGCCAGTTGTCGAAGGTGTCGGCTCCGGCCGGCAGGATCCGTTCGGCTGAGGAGCACTCATGCAGGTCGAATGGCAGGTTATCGCGATTATCATCACGAATATTCGTGACGTACTGATCTACTTTTGGTGTGCCGTAGGTCGAGAGGACCTCCTGGATCACGCTGGTGCCGCCTTTATACAACACGAGCACGTCCAATCCCGGCCCATCACCGATGATGTTGAAGTAATCGTCGCCCAGCGAGCGGCTGCTTGCGACGGTCAGGATGGTAGTATTCGCTGGAAAACGATAAGGCATTGTGTATGGAAATGCGCCCTGGGCATAGATCGGCGAAAGGATCAGTGCATATCCGCGGGCCGGGATGATCGTCGAATTCAAAACGAGATTGCTGCCCAATAGTTCATTCGGGTTGCGCTGGGACCATGACACCAGCTGGTCAGGACTTCCCGCCCCGGACTCGCCGGTATCTGCCAGCCACCAGCCGCCGACATCCACCGGCTGCGTCCCATAGTTATACAGTTCCACATACTCATTCCACTTACGGACCTCCAGAGGTCCGCACGGATTCGCCATCACTTCACTGATAATGACAGTGGACTGCATACCTTGTGCAGGCGTCACTTGCACAAGTGGGGCGGATGGTTCACCGTCGCTCCCGGTGCTCGGGAGGGATTGGAGAGAGACATTTTCCGGGGATGTAACGATACACTGGCGCGTGATCGGGATCTCGATGCTTGGCGTCCCGGAGGAGATCGTAACTGTGATGGTCACGATTGTCGGTTCCGGCGGCGCGATAAATAACGCATTCAATGCAGGCGGTGCGGAGATGAGACTGCCGGCGCTTGCCTCCCAGGTGATCATTGCATTGGGAGGAACCAATCCATTCAAGGTTAGCGGGATCTGTTCACCCACCTTAATTCTGCAGTCCTTGGGCAGGATGGTCACCGCGCCATCCGGTGTGGACACAGTCCCGCAGGCGGCTACGCCCAGGAACGACAGTGAAACTGCAATGACGAAAATAACGTTGCGAGACACGAACCCCTAGCCTTTATGGGCTTACGATCTTGACGCCCAATGAAAAAACTGAGCTTTGATTGCAAAAGTCCTGAGAGGCCTGTAAAGTCAGTAAACCATTGCCGGGCTGACCCGACAACTTGAGATTGATCTCGCATCCGCTATTGGAACCAATGACCTCGAACGCTTCTCCAATGTATTGCCACTTGCAGGAGAGGATCGCATCCTTTTGCATGGGCTCGGCAGTGATCGCCAGAAACTCATCCGGTTTCGCCACAAGTGTTCCATTGGGTTGGTACATCTCCTGCCGTCCTTGCACCCGGAAGGTCACAAAAGCGGGGGACTGGCAGGCGGGGAACACCAGGAAGAGTGCCCCGATCGACACCGCAAAAATGGATGCCAACACCCAGAGCGGGACGCCCGCAAGATAGGCCCGGACAGCTTCCGAGGCCATGAAGGGTTTGATCTTTGGCACCTCAATGCCCAAACGCACAAGCGCCAGGACACCGCTACTCACCAGGGCGCTGAATGCCACCAGCGCCTGTTGCGGGTTGGGGCTTTCGCTCAGCCAGACGATGACCGAACGTGGAAAGACCAACTGTAACCGAACGGCAATCAGTGTCCCGGCCCAAAGGACCAGTAACAATCCCAGCCCGCGAACTATTTCAAGAGGTTTGCGCGTCTTCATTGCATTTCCATTGCTAATCGAATTATAGCGAGCAAACCCCACTTGCCACTTTAGGGTGACTTAACAAAACTGTGAATCTTACAACTTAGATAGTCTTGTGGAAAGTTACTTCATAATCGGTCATCATATCCCCCTCGTAATCGAATTTTGCCGAGAAAAAAACTCCACTTTCGATCCAGGGCATAAAGATATGATCGCTTTCCCATAGATTCAGATCAAGTATCTTTTCATCAGGGATCCATTCCAGCCTGCCTTCGGGTGAATCGATCAACTCGCCACTGAACTCGGTCGCGGTGAAGACGAAGACGTACCAGTCGTTGCCCTTGAACTTTGGGAACATCAACAGTCCATGCAGGCGCGGGTTCCGGATGAGCAGCCCCGCCTCTTCCTGGACCTCGCGGATGACACAGCCCTCCGGTGTTTCCCCCGCCTCGAACTTGCCACCCAGACCGTTCCACTTGCCCTCGTGAATGTCATTGAGTTTTTTATTGCGATAGACCATCAATGTGTGTCCATCGCGTTTGACGTAGCAGAGTGTCGCTAGTAGCATCATGTTTTTAGATCTCTGCGCGCTTCGACTGCGTTCACGGAGTCCCAATGCCTGTTCGGGGGAGCGCAGACGTGGAATGAAAAGTCAGGATCACAGTGCTGCCTTTGCCCAACTGGCTTTCCATCACGATCTCACCTCCCTGTCCTTCCACAAGCGTTTTGGCAATGGACAATCCCAGTCCGAACCCGGGGAGAGTGGATGTATCGTCGCCGCGATAGAAACGATCGAAGATACGTTCCAATTTTTCAGGGGGCATGCCTTCACCGAAATCCTGCACACGGATCTCGACCAGCGCACCCTTTTGATGTGCAGTCAGGTTGACATCACCAGATGAATGTTTCAGGGCATTGTCCAAAGCGATCAACAGGATTTGCTTGATGGCATCACGGTCACCCGGAATATTCAAGTTTGGAGAAGCATCCAGGTCGATTTTCCGCTGTGGGTCAAGCTGCTGGGCCTGGCGGCAGGTTTCCTCGATCAATGCAGAAATATCCACCGGCTCTTTTGCCAGTGAGCGGCCTGCATCGGCGCGCGCAAGTTGAAGCAGATCATTGACCAGCCGGATGAGGCGGTCGCTTTCATCGACCATGTCATTGACGATATCAGCCTGCTCCTCCGGGGGCGGCATGCGGCGCAGCAGGCCAAGATTCCCGCGCAGGGTCGTTAGCGGCGTGCGCAATTCGTGAGAGACATCCGCGACAAAGTCCCGTTGCATCTGGAGGGAATGTTCCACTTTTTGGAATGCATCCTGCAAACGGGACAACATGGAGTTGAACGTGCTTGCCAGTTGCCCGACCTCATCTGGAGGTCCTGTGTACATCACGCGGCGGGTGAAATCGCGTTCATCGCCGATAGTCTGTGCGGTTTGAGCGATTTTGTGGATCGGACGCAAGGTAACTTCTGCGAAGAACCAACCGATCCCAAATGCGATCAGGACTATGATCGAGCCGGCAACGAGCAGTGTTGTCGCGAGGAATTCAAGGGTGCGTTCACGCTCATTCAGTGAACGTGCCACCTGAACGATATAAACCACTTTATCATCCACGATGACAGGACGACTGTAGATCAACATCTTTTCGTCCGAAACGAGCGCGGTTTCCCACCATTCCTGCTGGCTTTGTAGAGTCTGAAGTCCTTCCTCACTAAGTGGAAGTGAGTCTTCTTCCCTGCCGAAAGGACTCGAAACTAGATTGCCGTTCGGGTCGAGGATACGTCCGGTCTCACGCTCGGGAAATGCTTGAAAGGCCTGGTCTTTTGAGAATTGATCGAAGGGAATGGGTGGGCGAGCTTCCTCTAATTCTGGTGGGTGAGGAGGAGAATCCGTTTTGAGGGCGGCTTCGGCTAATTTATTGGCGCCCATCCTGAGGTCCTGTTGGAGCGAAGTCAATGTGTCCCGTGCCTGAAATCCGTAAAGTGCCGCGCCAAAGAGGGTCAGTGTCAAAGCAAGGATCAAGGTATAGAGCAGGGTGAAACGGAGTCGAATGGACATCATTCCTCGCGTAACGCGTATCCCACACCGCGCACGGTGTGGATAAGGCGCGCCTGCCCTTCCGCTTCCAGCTTCTTGCGCAGATATCCGATGTAGATTTCGAGAACGTTATCGCCGCCGCCGAAGTCATAGCCCCAGACCTCGTTGAGGATCTGGCGTCGTTCGAGCACCTGGCGGGGATGCCGCAGGAGGAGATGAAGGAGATTGAATTCCGTGACCGTTAAATTCATCAGCATGTCACCGCGTTTTGCTTCGCGCGTGGATGGGTCGAGCGTGACATCCGCATACGTGACTTTTTGATTCTCGGGCCTGGCTTCCACTCTGCGCAGCATGGCATGGACGCGTGCCACAAGCTCCGCGGGAGCGAACGGCTTTACCAGGTAATCATCTGCGCCACTCTCCAAACCTTCTACACGATTCTCGATGGCATCCCGCGCGGTGAGCATCAGGATCATGGTTCTGTTTTCTTCATCGCGTAGTCTGCGGACGAATGCCAGCCCGTCCATTTTGGGCATCATCCAATCGACAATAATGAGGTCAGGCTGGTGGGACTGCACGAGCGGCAGGGCTTCCAGCCCGTCGGTGGCAGTGAGTACATTCAGGTTTTCATAGACCAGCGTGCGCTGGAGCATCTTCAGAAGTTTGGGATCGTCATCCACGATGAGTACGCTGGGCATAATTGTTTTCTCTCTATTTATCTTATCACAGCCCAACTATAAACAAATTTGCTGTGAAAAAGCTGTGAAGAAATAATGAATTTTGAAAATCTGCAACCTTTTCGCACATTTTCCGACAACGAATCCTACACACAAAAACCATACTTCTTTCACTTATTGTTTATTTTTTTCTTTGCATTTTCACAGGAACGAATTCTACAATTTCATCGTTCAATCAATAGCAGGTGTCATGATTGGATATCCTTTCCTGGCTCAATGATAGTAGCCTGAACTGATCGATTGCGAGGTAAGCGAATTATGGACAAAAAAATTCTTATACCCTTGGATGGGTCAGAGACCGCCGAAACCATCCTTCCCCTGGTTTGTATGCTGGCCAGTGATGCAGAGAGTGAACTCATATTGCTGCATGTCGTTGAATATCCCTGCGAACTCTATCCTGTCTGCAGGGATGATCCACCTGCCGACCCTGACCTGGCGGAAATGAAGAAGCGGGCGGTCTTATGTGACCGGCAGGCATACCTGGATGAAGTGTCTGCCCGGCTGACAAGGCTGGGATACAACGTCCATACCAGAATTTGTGAGGGACTCGTGGTGGAGTCGATCGTTGATGCTGCGCAATACCTGGATGCTCACTTCATCGCTGTCTCGACACACGGTTCCGGCAGGTACAGACGCGAAATGACCGGTTCGGTCGCCAATCGTGTGTTGCATGAAGCGAAAACTCCCGTAATGGTTATCGTCTGTCCGTACCAGGAACTGTTCCAGATCGATCCAGAAATGATGCGCCGAGCGGTTTTCGCTGAGTATCCGGTCAAACAAGACATATCGTCATAGAGAAGCTGTGAAGACAATGAAATGTCACACAGTGCTGCCTTAACAAAAGCAATATGGCAGGCAGTAAAACCACACAAGTTTCTTGGCTTTCTCACAGCTTGAGATTTTAGAATGGCATTGTTCAACCACGACCAACAATGTTGAACAAGGAGGTTCTCTGACACAATCGGATCTGCACATCTATCTCTGAAAGGAGGTGATCTGCTGAAAGATAAGCAGGAAGCTCAATCGGTATAAGCCAACATAAAAATCATCTTCCGCCCTCCCACCCGCGGAAGATGATTTTTCGTCTTCACAGGCTTTTCACAGGTTTCTCTTGGCTTCCTCACAGCGATGGATCCTAAAATGAATCCTGTACGTTCAAATTCAGTAATTATTCAAGGAGTAAACATTATGTCAACCAAAACCAATCTCATCCTCGATACCACTATCTTCGCAGCATTCCTGGCGGTATCCAATCCACATCTAACGGGCAATACCATCCATGAGTGGCTGTCGCTATCCTTTGCCGGAGCGATCATCACGCATCTGCTCCTGCACTGGGACTGGCTGATCAAGGTCGGTGGCGGATTCTTCAGGAAGCTGTTCCATCAGTCCCGCCTCAACTTCGTGGTGGACGCGCTGTTCTTCATTGCCATGACTGGAGCCATGTTCAGCGGATTGATGATCTCGAAAAGCATTCTGTCCACACTCGGCATTCAACTGGACGTCAGCCGCAGTTGGAAATCCATCCACTCGTTGACCTCAGATGCCTCGATCATCCTGCTGGGAATCCATTTTGCCCTGCATTGGAAGTGGGTCCTCACGAATATCGGCCGCTACGTCCTGAACCCGATCCGAAGTCTGTTCCAGGGACGCGCATCTTCCCCGGCGTTGACCGCTCAGCCCGTAAGAATTGAAAAGAGCAAGTAAGAGCGGAAGGGGCGGGCGGAACCGAGGCGCAAGCCCGCCCCATGAATACAACAATCTATTCAAAACAAAAGGAATATTCCATGAAAACAATTTTGAGAATCATCATGATCCTGCTCGTTGCTTCTGCGGTTGCCGGAGCATTTTCTCTGGCTGTAAATAACACTGCCATCGCAGCTGACATCCCCCGCGAAGGCGGAGGACCACCTGCCATGACAGATGCCAACGGACAATCCTTTCAGCCGATGGAGCGCCCCGAAGGAGATGACCACGAGGGTGGCTCGCTCGCACAGGGATTATCCGGAGTTCTGGCTACACTGCTGAAATTAACAGGGATCACCGTCCTTGTGCTGCTGCTCCAAAAAGCATTTGACCTGCCTGACAGCCTGAAGTGGAAACTGGTTCAACGATAGGACATGCATCATGAAAAAAGCATCCATCCTTTTGACCCTGCTCGTCCTGGTCCTGACTGCCTGCGGGGCCGCGTCCACAACAACCGATCAGGCGCTCACTGCACAGGAGTCCACAGCCGTCGCCGATTTGGTCTCAGA
>DASTJG010000463.1:0-3311 GCA_035716785.1 Anaerolineales bacterium | reverse complement strand
GGGATCGATGAACGGGAAGCGATCGAGCACGGTGAACTCGACCTCACCGATGGGCTGATCGGTGACAACTGGAAGACCCGCGGCAGCAAACAGACAGCGGATGGTTCCGCAAACCTTCATGCACAGATCACAGTCATGAATGCGCGCACGATCGAACTGCTGGCGCAGGATGAAAAGCGCTGGTCATTGGCAGGGGATCAACTCTACATTGACATGGATCTCAGCGATGACAATCTTCCTCCGGGCACGCAGCTTGCCATTGGCTCAGCCGTGATCGAAGTCTCAGCCGTACCGCATACCGGCTGCAAGAAATTCTCGTCCCGCTTCGGCGTGGATGCGATGAAATTCGTCAACTCGTCCGAGGGCAAACAGCTGCATTTGCGTGGGATCAACACGCGCGTTGTCCAGGCTGGCGTCATCCACGTTGGGGATGTGGTGAGGAAAGTCAATGGCACCCTCAAATAAAATCGATGTCTATCTCGAAGCAGGTCAAAAACGGACATTCGCCGGCGCGCTGGTCTGGCCGGGCTGGTGCCGCAGCGGACGCGATGAAGCCTCCGCGCTGCAGGCTCTACTGGAGTATGAACCTCGCTATGCGCGTGTTCTCAAGGCAGTTCGACTTGACTTCCAGACACCAACCGATGTATCCCAGTTCGTAGTGCGTGAACAACTGAAGGGCAACGCTACAACAGATTTCGGCGCGCCCGGCATTGCCCCCTCCAGTGATACAGAGCCGGTCGATGCCGCGGAGCTTCAACGCTTCGAAAAGATATTGAAAGCCTGCTGGAAGGCATTGGATGAGGCGACTGAGTCGGCCATCGGAAAGTCGCTCCGCACCGGACCGCGCGGCGGCGGAAGGCAATTGGACAGCGTCCTCCAGCACGTGCTGGACAGCAACACAGGCTATTTGAATCAAGTCGGCTGGAAATTTCAGCGCGACACAGCAGACGACCTGAGACATCAACTCGAGTTAAACCAGCGAGCAGTCCTGGATGCGCTGGGCGTTTCGGCACGCGGCGAGATCTCTGCGAGAGGACCGCGCGGCGGACTGCGCTGGACCCCACGTTATTTCGTTCGTCGTATCGCCTGGCACGTGCTCGATCACGCCTGGGAGATCGAAGACCGCATGATTTCTTGATTGGTCACTCTGAGTGGTGTTTCGCGCCACAAAGAACGATATGAATGGGAGTACTCAAAGGTTGTAGATAGCCCAAGAGAGCAAACCACTGAGACACTAAGACACGGAGTTTTTGAGATATTTTTCTCCGTGTCTCCGTGGTTAATTTTCTCCTTCCGGCAAAAGATCCCTACAATTTTTAGTACACCCTTATGAATACCCCCTTTCCTTCCCAGACAATTTATAGTACAATTGTTCTAAATATCCCGCGTTCCTTACAACAGAAACCAGATCTTAGAGACCGCCTGCATCAGGTATACGCAAGCGGCCCTATTATCGACCGAAGATAACAACCATTTACCGGGAACGTTAACCTTAAAAAGGAAGTTGAACTATGGCTCTGTATTTTGAAAACCTGGATGACCGTACACGGCAACTGATGCTGGAAGAGGTCAAGTATGACATCTCCCACAATCAGTTGCACATCAGTCCGTTCCTCAGCGGACAGGGGCAGCGAGATTATGTGAATTTGCTGCGTGAAGCTGTTCGAAGCGGGAATGACGAGACACTGGCAGAAGGCCTGCGAGCACACCGGCGAATCTTAAGGACACTCCCCCGCCGTA
The DNA here is from genome assembly GCA_035716785.1 of Anaerolineales bacterium. Classification (GTDB taxonomy): domain Bacteria; phylum Chloroflexota; class Anaerolineae; order Anaerolineales; family Villigracilaceae; genus Defluviilinea. Next base: position 1,571 of record DASTJG010000463.1, on the reverse strand, counting down.
ACCCCAGGAGCGGCGGCTACTTGATAACCGCCACCCCCGAGAATGCCGCGCAGGTACTGGCAGAGAGTGAATTCAACCGTTACTACATCCGGGCGCTCGCCCGCCGCGCCATGGAAGATGGCATCTCGGAGTTGGTGATCTATCGCGCCAAGCCGGTCAGCAACCCTCGGCCGGAGTCAGAAGCGCGGGTCGAGACGACCCTCTCTCCGGCGGACCTGCTCGAAGACCTGCGAGCCCATCCCGGGGATGAGCCTCCCGCTCTCGGTGTGCCGTCAGGACCAAACTCCGGGCTGAGCGTCCGCCTGCCCTAAGCAGGCGGACATCCTCTTTTTTGGCGTTTACGGTGTGGCGATATCAATGTTGTCAAAGCGCACAGTACCACCCCAGCCGGTATTTGACGCATCCATTACACTCACGTGTTTGAATGGTGGCTGGATGCCTGCCGCTATGTCGGTACAAGAGGTGCTGGCATCATTGATCAGAACATCGAATTTGCGCGATGCAGTATGAACGATCAATGTGACTTTGGACCAGGTATCTGGCGATAACGTCCCACAATTTGTTGTCCCGCTTGGTACCGTTTGGGCTGCCAGGGTTGTGGATCCAGGCGCCAGCTGCAAGCGGATACGGCGCCTTCCAATCGATGTTCCGGCTCCGTGCAGACTCCAGATGAATGAGGCGCCAGAGCCAGGCTTGACATCTACCTGGACAATGATATCCGTTGAGGAGGATGAAAAGGGCAACGACCCGATCAGAAAATGTCCTTCGGTTTTACTACCTTGTAGCTGCAGTACGTGCCCGTGATCTGTTGTGTTCGCAATGTTTGCCGTACCGGTGCCAGATGAAGAAATCGTCCATGGGGCACCCAGGGTACCCAAAGCGTCATCTTCAAAATCCTCGTGCAGGACCGTGGTCAATGCCTGAGGAGATTTTGCCGGGGCAATATCACCCATCCAGGCTGATGAACCCAGTCCGAATAATAGGGCGAGGACCGTCAAGGAAACAGGAAAGTATTTGTGCTTGATCATAATCTATTCCTTTTCTATTCTTTTGGGATGTGGGCTGCATTCCCGCGGGCTTGAAGAGAAAACCCAGTTCCGCTGCTCTACGTCCCTACCCGATCACCGCGCTTTCTATAACATGATACGGAGACAACAAAATTTTGGATTTATCTGATAGGCAAGGATATAAACGTGGATCAGCGTACTGAGATAGAACAACTCAAAGAACAGGAAGATGTCAAAGCTGCTCTCAAGCAAACTACAGGGACAAAGGAAGCGGCAGTCAAACGTGCGCTCGAATTAAACGATAAATTGTGGTTTGGCACCTACATTTTTGCGCTGCTTGTTCTCCTTGCTCTTTATTCCCTGCTCGGCTCGGATCTCGTTCCCGCCGAAGTTCAATACATTTCCATCCTGCGCAACCTGCTGCTCGATACGACGCTGTGGGAATTTGGCGGTCCTTACCTCTCCACGCAGCATCCTTCCGGGCGGATCATCAAGTTCCCCAACTCACTGGTATTGAACGAAACTGTTTACAACTACAGCTGGCCGTTGTTTCCTTACATTTGG
>DASTJG010000462.1:0-21214 GCA_035716785.1 Anaerolineales bacterium | reverse complement strand
TGCAAACGCCTTTTCAATTCCAAAAGGCGTTTTCTTATGTCGTTTACCTGTTCCGACACTTCGGTAGAAAACGTCGGCGTGACAAGTGAATATAAATGTTGAAACAGGATTTGAACGGCAACCGCCAGAGGCGGCGCCAGTACCACCCCGATAAACCCAAATGTTTCTGCCAGGGCGATCACGAATAGAACAATGAGCAGAGAGCTATACTTGTGGCGGGGAAAAAATCGGGGCTCAATGATCAGATTCAAAATGAGCAAAATACCAATCGTATAGATCGTCGCCGAAATGCCCACCGTGGACGAGATCCCGATTCCGAGGAACAAAGCTGGAAGAACTGCGATCAACGCGCCAAACCAGGGGATCAGCCTGACGATGGCCCCCCACAACGCCAACAGGACCGGATATCGGATGCCCAGCACGGAGTAACCCAACCAGAGAAGCAACCCGGCAACCGCACTCTGAATGATCTGGCTGCGGAGATACTCCCCTACACCCGCCTCCACCGACCGCCAGACATGCAAAGCCTTCGGATGGTGTTCTTCGGGAAGCAGGGAAAGGCCGAAGCGTTCGAAACGATGTTGATCAGCACTCCAGTAGAGGCTGAGGACGATCACGATGGCAATGTATCCAAGCGTGGAGAAAAAGTTTTGAGCGAGTCCAAACACTCCCGCCAGCACCGAGACCCCTCCTTCGCTCGTCAGGGCCTGGTAGAAATCGGCTGAGGGGGGTAATTGTTCGGCCAGTGTCTGCTGGAATAATGTGCCGCGCACAGGCCATTCCATTTTTGCGCGGTCGTAATTGGCGACGAAATCATCGGTGGCCCTCTGCAGTTCGTCAAGCAGCGGCGGGCTGATCAATAGTAACGAACTCAGGATCGCAGCAATCAACAGGAAATACACAATCCCTAACGCCAGGCGTTTCGGAACGTTTCTCCCGGTGATACTGCTGATCAAGGGTCTTAATGCAGCGGCAACCGCCAGGGACAAAAGAAACAATAAAATGGCAATACTGAATTGCCATAGTAAAAGTAAAACAGTCAACGTGACCAGAACAATAATTGTATATCTGGCAATCTTGATCATAGTTTCTCGCCCTGTTCTTTGATCTGCCCCAAAATTTGGTTTAACTCCTCAGCAAGATTATAGATTTCCAGGCGATCTTTTTCCGGCAGATCCTGGAATGCTGAACTCCTGTTGGAAGTCTCATAGATATCCTGCATCAACTCCTGGCTCTCATCCATTAATGATTGGACGACTACCTCCCTGTTTTGAGCCTGCTTGCTCAAGTCGGCTGCACTGATCACCGCCCGGCTCACCAGCAGTTGGATGATGGCTGCCAGCGGTAATGCCAGCAACGCGCCCATAAAGCCAAAGACGGAACTAAACGCGATCAGGGACAATAGAACCATGATCGGATTCACTCCCATCGCATCTTTCATAATACGCGGAACCAGAACGGCATTTTCCAGCAATTGGATGACGATGGTCGCCACCACTACCCAGATGGCTTTCCCCGGATCGACGGACAAGGCAACCAAAAAAGCGGGAATTGCACCAAGCGCCGGGCCAAAAACGGGGACCATTTCCATCACACCGGCAAAAACAGCCAGCACGAGGGTATAAGGAAGTCCGATCAATAAGTAAGCAGTGAATGCCGCCAGTCCGATAACAATGCAAAGAAGCCCCTGGCCTCGAACGTACCCACCTATCTTTAGTTCTGCCAGTTGCATAAATTCCCGGGTGTCTTTTCTGCGCTGTGGCGGAAAGACGCGCAATACTGCTCGCAGTACCAGGTTACCCTCCTGGGTCCAGTAGTAGGCAAGTAGAAAGATCGCCAGCGTACTTAATATGCCTCTCAACACTACGTTTGTGTAAAGAAAAGTTTGGGCAACCTGATCGATGACCTCTTCGGTATCTGCGCTTCGATTCGTGAGCAGGGATAACTGCGAGGGAAGCTGCCAGCCAATATTTTGCAGCAGGCGATTCCCGGAATTTATCAACCCCACCCGGAAATCTGCATAGTACTGAGGGAGATTTTGGGAAATTTCAGTTGCCTGATCCGCGAACAGTGGAAAGATCATGGCAGCGAAACCGATCAAAAATCCCGCGATGAGAATATAGATGATGATGATCCCTCCGGAACGCGAAAACCCGCGGCGATGCAGCCATTCCACTGCCGGACGGATCGCTGTCCCGATCACGATGGCGACAAAGAAGAGGAACAGTACTACCCGCAAACTGTATAACAGCCAGAATATTAAAAAGACGCAGACCACAAACAGCGTCGCAAGAACAACCTGACTTGTGGTCCACGTCGTTACTTTACCTTCTTCAGACGAAGATGCCTTCATGACTCCTGACGAACAACCGTTCCATTCTCATCTATGCGGTAACGATATTCCTGCCCATTTACAGTGAAAGCCAGCAGCCAGCCGGGAGTCATTACCTGCGCACAGGATTCATCTGCTCCACCAAGCCCCAGACAACTATCCGGCCACTCCATCTTTTCCAATCTTTGGATCTGGAGGCTCTCCACCGGTACTCCCAGGAGTTCACTTACCTGATTTTGAACATTCAGGGCAACATCCGGAGGTAAAGCATCCTCCAAAGCGAGATTCGGTTGGGTAGCCGGTGTACTTGCCTGGCCGGTACTGCAGGCTGCCAGAAGCAAGCCTGCAGATACCAATACCACGATCCACTTTTTCGGCATTCTTAGAACCAGTTGAACAACAGGCCCAGGATGACCAGGAGCAAGAGGAACCCGACGATCCCACTACCGCCATATCCCCAGCTGCGGCTGTACGGCCAGACCGGCAAAGCGCCCAGCAGTAACAGAACCAGAATAATTAGTAATATGGTACTCATAAGCTTTCTCCTTTTCTAAGTTTTCAACACGCTGGAGGGGAAATCCCCTCCAGCAGGTGTTTTCAAATGTACTTACTTGAAACTATTCCTCCCAGCGTTCCAGGAAATCATCGATCTCCCGTTCGGCTTCCAGTTCGCCATAGCCATATCTTTCCTGGAGAATGCCGGCCAGTTTGTCGCGTTTACCGGCGATCTGATCCAATTCATCGTCTGTGATTTCGCCCCACTTCTCACGGATGGCGCCTCGCAACTGCATCCATTTGCCTTCTAAAATATTTCGGTTCATCTTATTTCTCCTTTTCTAGTTTCTTACATTTGCCCTTTTCTACCTGTACAATTAGAGGGCATATCTCTTTAGCTAATGTGTTTCCCTGTCATACGTGGTCACCTGGCTGGTGGGAGTACGATAGAAAAGCACCCAGATCAGACGAACGACAGCCCACCCAATGAGAGGGTAAACGATCATGGCGATGAGCGATGTGATTTCAAGAACATAGTTCTGAAAAGCCGGGTTGGCAACTATATTTTGAAACGGCCACAGAAATACGTTACTCAGCTGATACACAAACGCAGTAAACCAGTTACCCGGATTTGCGCCGATCAACAGCAAGAGCACGCGGATGCCGATCAACGCTTCCAACCCACCAAAAAGCAGCCAAATGAATTGGGAGACTTTGTAGAGCGCCTCCCTGTATTCCAGGTTGACATTCTGGACGACATGTTCTTCATGGACATGGTCACCGCTTTGATGAACAACGACTCTTTTGCGCTGGGCAATTTGATCTCTATCGAGAGTCATCTGGCACCTCCTTCGTGTCAGTCTTGTTATACAACTCGGCGTCTGGTAAACAGGCCGAGGATCAACGACAAGATCGCGGAACCGATCACGCCCCACACGATGGGGAACGTCTCGCCTTCAATAGTGACGGCAAAGAGCTCGGGCAGACCAAGCTGTTGGGCTAACCAGATACCTACATAGGCACCAACAAAACCGACTATGATCGACATGAGACAGCCTCCGAACGAGTAACCTGAAATGGTCTGACCCAAAGCGCCAACAATGCCGGCGATCAACAGCAATACCAGGAGTCCTGTAAGTGTCATTTCTACCTCCGAAACATCAATTTATTTAATTAACTCCCCAGAGCAGTTTGTTGTTATTACCATATTCGTACAGGCACGTTTGCTCGAAAGGTGCTTGTGCATAATATAAAAGTTAGAAATGCTTATATCAATGGGGGATGTGCCTACTTGCTCAGGTAACTCCCTATTGGGAGATTAAAGTACGAGGGCTATGACTCTTATATAAAGGTCATAGCCCTGATTTAAAACTTATTACAGTCTTATCTTATATTTCGCGTCGAGGCAGCAATCGCTTCGCAATATGTTTAAGCGAAGTCAATGATTCAGTCTCGAACTTCCGCATTAATAGTTTCAAGTATTTCCCCACCTGATCCACACTCATATTTAGAACAACCGCAATTTCCTCTATGGATCGATCCAGGATCAATTGCCCAAGGATTTCAACTTCACGTTTGGTTAGTGTTTGTTCTTCAATAGCCGGGATTCCACTGTTTTTGAGAACACGCGGGCTGAGCCAGTTCTTGTTGTGATAAACGATGTTCCGGATGGCTTCCAGCAACATAATCGGCGCTTCATCCTTTGTGATATATCCAGCCGCTCCGTTTTCCAGCATGCCAAAGATATAATCCCGGTCGCTGTAGGAACTGACAGCCAGAACTTTCATGCTGGGTTGGGCAGCACGAATATGACGCATAACACTATCGCCTCGCTGGTCTGGCAGCTCGATATCCAGTAACAGGATATCGGGGTTTTTTGTAGCAACAAGTTCGATTGCTTCCGCCCCATTCACTCCTTCTCCTACAACGACCATGTCTTTGGCCATCTGTAGCATATTTTTTATGCCTGCACGTACTCCAGAGTGATCATCTACAATCAGCACTTTTATTTGCTTCTCTACCATTACATTCTTTTCGCCAGCTTTATTTTTGACACTCGTTTCGATAGAATTCAAAGGATTCATAGCCTCTATCTGAAGTGTACAGGAGTTGCAGAGATCAGCAATGGGGAATTACCCTAATTCTGTTGGTGTCTTTCCTCCGTGTTTAGATGCAATTCCTTTTTGACCAGGCTTTCCTGCACCGCCAGGATCGCCGCCTCGACCCGGGAAACCACACCCATTTTTCGGAAAATTGCATGCAGATGTTTTTCGACGGTTTTTACACTGATGCCCAGGGCCAGCCCAATCTGATTATTGGTTTTTCCCTCCACCACGAGGTTAAGCACATCCAACTCCCGGGCGGTCAAATCACTACCGCCCTCCTGCTCCTTCAACAGGATTTGACTTAGCAGTGCAGCCACTTTGCGGCTTACCCAGCCTACTTCCCCCTGCGCCACACCCCGCACAGCCTGGACGATTTCTTCGGGCACCTCATCCTTCAAGAGGTATCCCGAGGCACCATAGGTGAGCAACTGGGAAATAAACTCGCGATCATTATAGGAACTAAGTCCAAGAATACGAGCATTGCTTCCCATTTTGTAAGCTTTCTTGATGATATCCACACCATTCATATCGGGCAGCTTCATATCAAGCAGGACAACATCGGGCTTTAATTCCTCGATCTTTTGCAATGCTTCTTCTCCCGTATGAGCTTCGCCTGCAACAGTGATTCCCACTGCCGGGTTCAACAGGTCACGGATTCCCTTACAAATAATGGGATGATCATCCACGATCAAAACACGAATATCTGGCATATTTAAATTCTCTCATTCTTAATCAGCCATCAACTTTCATCCACGGTATCTTTCCATGGAATGATGACTTGTATAGTCGTCGAATGGCCGGGCTGGGACTGCACTTTCAAGACTCCACCCAGCGCACTGGCTCTTTCCGCCGCTCCGGCTAATCCATAATGTCCCCGCCTGACAAATTCGATCCAGTTTGCAGGGACTTCAAAACCCTTTCCATTATCTTTAATTTCAAGATATGCCTCCTCAGCATCGAATGAAAAACGGACGTGCACCTCCGTCGCTTTTGCATGCCGGGTCACATTTGCAAGCGATTGCTGGAAGATACGGAACAGTGCCAAGCGAACTTTCTCAGGCAGCATCTGACGATCATGCGCCAGGGAAAGGTGGATGTTGAGATTCGGATGCTTTTCCACAACGTCACCCGCATGCGAACGAATGGCATTCTCAAGACCAAAGTTGGAAATGGTGGGCGGGCGGAGTTCCTTGGCAGTTGCACGTAGGTCTTGCAAAACCTCCTGGATGTGTTGCTTTACATCCGCCAGAGCTTCCTTGAGTTCGGGGGTGGCAGAATTGCGTAGCTCTTCGATCCGGTAAATAGCGCTATACAGTGACTGCATGGGGCTGTCGTGAAGTTCCTGAGCCAGGCGAAGCCTTTCAAGTTCCATGCTGCTTTGCAGACGGCCGTTCAGTTCCGCCATCTCTGCCTCGATCCTCTTCTGCTCAGTAACGTTTTCGACAATGCCAACAATGAATGCCGGCGTGTGATCCTGATTGCCTTTCTTGATTACCGTGAAAATCGTTTTTACCCAAACAACGGATTGGTCTTTATGAATAGCACGATGTTCAAAGCGGAACGAGGTTGTGCCGTTGTTTTTTACATCATCGAACAAATTCATGGCCCGGCGCACGTCATCGGAGTGCAGGAATTTATGAAAATAATTGCCCACCAATTCATCTTCTGTGTATCCTATCATGGACTGGAATGCATAGTTCGTCTGTAAAATTCTACCTTCCAGATTCAACACTTTGATGCCAACCGTGACAAATTCAAAGATCGAACGGAACCGCTCCTCGCTCACGGCAAGCGCCTGCTTGGCAGACAACCGTTCCGTGATCTCCGCATGCAGGGATTCGAACAGGCGGCAGTTTTCAATCGCCAGGGCTGCGCGATAGGCAATATCGGTTAGAAACGATTGGTCCTCCACATTGAAGGGTCTGCTGCCCCGATGACGCGACAGGCTGATCGTCCCAACAACCCCGCTTCTGCCGATCAGAGGCACAATCAGCACACTTTCAATGCCGATGTCATGGATGAATTCCTGCAGAGCAGGTAATGTGGCAGCCCGCAGTTGTTCTTCGGGAATCGATGGTTGCAATAACGGCTCACCAGACCGAATGACGCTGCCACCCAGCGTCTTTGAGTGATCGTATTCGAAATTAGTTCCGTAAAGCTTGCGTAACAAGGATTGTGCAGTTGGGTTCACATCATGGTAAGCGCCAATTTTCAACTTATCGCCGTCGGCATTCAACAAAGAGATAATACCCAGGTCACCGATCACCTCTGCTGTGAACCTGGCAACCAGATTCATAATCGCATTGAGATCGTTACCTGCCTCGGCAATGGCATGAGAGAAGCTATAAAGTGCCTCCGTGCGCTTGACATGCTTTTCGCGTGAAAGTTCGATTTGTTTGCGATAGTTGATATCACGAATCAAGGCGATCGCTCCATCGACATTACCGTTTTCATCTCGGAGCGTTTCGGCAGACATGGAAACCCAAACTCCCTTCGTATCCCCCTCTTTACGCAAAATGATCTCTTCTGCCTCTCCGGCATCCTCACCTCGTAAAGCAAGTACCAGAGGTAACTTTTCTGCCGGGTATGGAATTAAGCCGTCGTCCAGATAAAGGCCAAATCGTTGCGGCCATTCTTCAAGCTTGAGAACACCCTCTGTTTCGCCCAGCATGGCTTTTGCCGCCTGATTCGTATATTGAATCTGACCTTTCCAATCCACAGAAATGATCGCGAGCGGAATCGCATCAAAGACCTTCTTGGAAGGTACCATCTGTTGTTCAAGGCTAACCAGCGTGGAAGGAGTTATATTCGGTTTTCGTTTCTTTGGAGCTGGTTTGCCAGACTTGGTCATAAGCGAATTATCTTCCATCCGCACATCCTTCTCCGAATCAATAATAGAAACATCACGAGTATGCCCGGAAGGTTTTGTGAATTTGAACGATGATGGGATTGATGATTGATAGCAGTACGCCGGACTTCCCCTAAGATTATCTAATGATAACACCAAACTCGGTTTAAGACAGTCCAGATTTATAGCATTTTTTACTGCCAGAATACAACTGGATGTATTCGTTCGTTTATAACAGAATCTGCGCAGAGAGTGTCTCTGCGCAGATTCTTAATCATTTACTTGGTTTCTGAATCGCTTATTACGGGGTGGCTGTTGGGTTAGCACCTCCACCGCCGCCCGCTTCACTATTTTGCCAGAAGGAGTCGAACTCACTGTTCCAGCCGCTTGTGGATGTATCCGGGAACAGATCTTCCTGGAAGGAGGGCGCATTCTGAAGCATGGTGCCATCCGCGTTGAGGATGAAACTACCGCTCGCAGCATCCCACTGGAACATACCAAGCGGGACTGGAATCCAGCGCTCGCCATCCGTAAAGCTTGCATTGACAACAATATACTGGACATCGCCCGCGTCTGTATCGACAATCAGATCTTCAACCGTAGAGGTCACGTCTTGATCTGTACTCATGCCTGCCCCCGCGTCACTTGTAGCCGTCGCATTAGGATCGACCGTTGCGTTCGGATCCGCGGTCGCCTGGTCCTGGCCTGTGCCTTGTCCCTGCGTTCCCAGCGTGAGCGTGGCACCAAGGATATCAGACGCTAACATGACACCCTGCAAGGCCTGAGCCTGGCCAATTTGTCCTTGACCAGCACCAGCATCCTGGGTGGCCGTAGCTTGGCCTTGATCCGTGCCGGTACCATCGGTGGTTGCAGTTGCCTCCGGCATAGCGGTCGCGTTTGGATCCGTGGTTGCATTCGGGTCCGCGGTCGCCTGACCCGCGCCAGTGCCGCCACCCTGCCAGTAATTGCGGATATCAACATCCCAATCAGCAGCAGATCGGCCCATCTCGGGCAAAGTGTCAGGGTCGAACTCGGGCGCGTTTTCAAAGGTGGACTGATCGATCAGGAGAATGAAGGCATTTTCATCACCCATGCTGGCACCCGGACTGGTCCCTGCATCCGGAGTTGCCGTGGCCTGATCGGTGCCGGTTCCACCCGTGCCCGCCTCAGGAGTTGATGTGGCCTGGTCCTCACTCGTGCCAGTACCTATACCCGTCCGCAATTCCAGGGACTCCCAGGGCACGGCAATTTCTTTCTCGCCGATCTCAAGGAATCCACCCGTGCCCACAATCACATAGGCGACACTACGATTATCCAGATCGATGATCATATCTTCCACTTCGCCGATCTGCTTGCCATCCTGCGTCCAGACGCTAAAGTCAAGCTGGTTGGACACGCGCGCGGGGTTTATTTCACCTGTTATCGGAACGCCAGGTTCATCAGTAGCTGTCCCTTCCATGGTGGGAGCTTCTGTCGCTGCCATATCATCTGTTGCTGTTGCTTCCATCGTGATGGGAGGAACAGTAGCGCCAGGGGTAGTTGTTTCCTCTGCCCCACATGCGGCAAGTACCATGGCAGCCAGTACCAACGTTGATAAGAGTATGGTTGTTTTCCTCATTCTTAACTTACTCCTTTCAAAAACATATCGAAAATTAGATGCTACATCAAAAAACGCGCCACTCTGAAGAAGCTGTTACAGTCTTATGTTTCTCAAAAGACTTTTCGCTCTGATCAGGGTGACGCGCTTGAGATGAGCTTTAGCCTTCCTGGCTATCGTCTCCAAGCATATCCAATCTTGTCTGTCAATCAATGGGGGATTTCCAAAAGCAAAATTGGGGGATTCCTTTACTTGGAACAGATTTTTATAAAACCAATTAACAGTCTTTTATAAAACCATGAATTATTCATGAAGCCCCTAAACAGGATGGGCACATCCCCCATTGTGAAGTCTCAAATTCAGAAGTAAATTGGTGATAGACGAATTCAACTCGTCTAAATGCTTCTAAAAGCAACGAAAGGAGTTGAAAATGGACCTCTTACAGTGGGCATTGATTGCGTTTGTCGTGGCGATTGTGGCAGGCCTGTTCGGGTTTACCGGAGTGGCACAAGGTGCGGCTTCTGTGGGGAGAGTGTTGTTCGGCCTGTTCCTGGTAATCGCCGTAGTATTCCTGGTGCTGGCTCTCCTGGGCATCAGTATCCTGGCTTAAGTGAGTTCACGCGTTGGGGTGAGGGAATGTGACAAACGTTTCCGAATTACAGAGCGCCACATAATTCAGTAAACTTAATTTAAGCTTTGGCTTACAAAACAACTGAGAAGGTTTACTTTTTAAATGAGTCAAGCGGTAGAAGTCGAGAGATCTGCTTTCTCCTCCAGCAGATCTCTCGACTTCGCTCTTAATAAGCCCGGGCTGCTTCCGTCACATGGATCTTCGTTCAGAGTGGGCTCGCCCATTTTGACGGCGACGCACCCAAGGTGAGGGTGAGGCGGGTCAATCCGTCCCTCGAGGGATATGTGTTTCTTCCTCTGCCAATGGATTAAATCCGCGTCCCAGGATCTCGTGCGCTGTCGTGACAACCACGAAGGCATTGGGATCTTCCTTGTTGACTGCAAATTTCAAGTTATGAACTTCCGTCACCGTCAAAGCACAGATCAGCACGGAGCGCTCCTGCCCGGTGTACATGCCCTTCCCAGAGATGGCCGTAACACCGCGCCGGAGATCGCTGAGGATGCGATTCGACACCGCTTCTGCCTTGCTGGTAATGATCAATGCCATCAACTGCTTTCTGCGGTGAGGCGGTGCGAAGAAAGCATGTAGTCCTTTGCCTTTCTCATCGGGCGAGAAAAAGGATGTGACGCTCTCTTCCCCAAAGCGAGGCAGGACCTCGCCTGTGGCACGCGTCATGGTAACCGTCGCGAGCGCAACAACGATCAAAAAAAGATATAGTCCAAAGCCAAGCGCGATCACGACTTCCCCCGAAAGAGGACCCACCGTGCTGCGTTCGATGAACGCAGCCAGGCTCGTTGGCGGCTGAGGGAACAGCCAGATCTTTGCCACCCACGAGGCGTACAGGATCAGGAAGATCCAGATATAGTTCCGACGCAAACGACGCCCAAATGCCTCCCAGATCGAGATCGGAAAGCTGGGAGAAAGCAAATTTTCGGCAAGACTCTCCGCCCACTCCGGCGAAGGGTGAAATGGCGGCACCAGCATCGCAGCGTAAAAATCCGTTTCCATCAGGCGCACGCGGTAACTCCACAGTTCGTAGTAACGGTACCGCCGCGTTTCGATCAGGAGGAACCACAACACCAGCAATGTATTCAACATGATGATGCTGTGATGGATCTCAGGCTGGCTGAACACAACGGATAAGGTCGCGCCGGTGGAGACCACTGCCCAGTTCGTCGTGGTATCCAACCGCATACGCCATACATTCGCGCGGTTGACTTCGGCGCGAAAAAAATGCACCATGGCCGTCACGAATTCACTGGTCTTCAGCCGATAGCCGCGGAACGTCCAGACGGGTTCTTCGGGGTCCGGTGAAGGAGGAACTTTTGGTCCAGGCATGTTAACCGTTATACACTATTAAAGCATATACGAAAAGTGCGCCCTTGTGCTATGCGCATCACGCGCCACCTGAGACTGCCCCCATCAAAACAAGTTTTACTGCTCTCGGCCCGCGAACCGTTTTACTTTATCGCCAGCGTGGAATGCGCAGTGGAATCTTTTCATCTCCCAGCCTGTGACAAAACTCCATTAGTCGTTTGTGAGCGCCCTGCCACTTCAGGTCGCCGAGTTTCTCTTCGAGTGGGACATCCTCGCGCACGATGGCCAACTGCTTGTAGAGCAGCGCCTCTTCACGGCGTCCCGTCAGGCTTGCAGCCAGACTGGCAGCGCGTCCTGCACTGATGGAGTTTACTTTCCATTTTCCAGGGTTGTCCGGGATTGCCTCCAAATGTTTGTAATGGGAAAGTATCACGGAAGCGGATTTGGCTCCCCAGCCCGGGATGCCGGGATAGCCATCCGCCGAATCGCCGACCAGTGCCAGCCAGTCCGGCATGGACTGCGGATGTACACCAAACTTCTCGATTACGCCTGCTTCATCGATAATAATGTCTCGCTTGCGATCCCAGCACACGATCCGTTTGCCATCGACTAACTGCGCCAGGTCTTTGTCTGGCGAACAAATCAGGATTTGCTCCACCGACTTGTTCTTTTTGAAGCGCGCCGCAGCGGTCCCCAACGCGTCGTCGGCTTCGAATTCGATCATCGGCCAGACGACGACTCCCAGCGCGGCAACCGCCTCTTCCGCGAGCGGAAATTGCGCCAGCAGATTCGGGTCAACACCTTCGCCGGTCTTGTAACCCGCAAAAAGGTCGTTGCGAAAAGACTCGATCACATGGTCAAACGCCACGCCGACGTGCGTCACTCCTGGACTCATCAACAGCATCAGCAGGCTCCGCAGGAGTCCGAGGGTGGCGCCCACCTCGCGTCCGTCAGGGGACTTCTTCGGCGGCGCGCCGAAATGATTTCGGAATAATTCGTATGTGCCATCTACGAGGTGGATTTTCATTTTGGTTTTCCTGTTATTGGTTTGTTCTTACGGGCGCGATGAGAAATGCATCGATCATCGAGGCCAGCCAGTCGGCGCGGTCTACGACTGTCACATGCGATGTGCCGGGCAGTATGGCCAGCTGCGAATTTGGCAGGCCGGCAGGAGTATCGCCGAAGACGCCGCCGCCGAGCAGCCGGAACATCTCCACTGCATGCTCCGGGCGGACGATATCGGAATCGCCGAGAACCAGCAGAGCAGGTGCTTTGATCGCCCGGATCGTTTCGGCGGGTATATCCTTGATCTGTCGATCCATCTCTGTCTTCTTGGTAAACAGCCCGTTGAAATCCTCGGGGCGGGGCGCGATATACATGTACTCGTCATGCCACGGCGACCCAAACATCATCTCCGGTTTCATTTCACCTAATCCATCCATGAGACCAGGGTGGACACCACTCAACGTGTAGGTCACTGAGATAAGGACAAGTTTACGGATCGCATTCGGATGCCGGATGGCAAGATGCAGGGCAACGCTGGCCCCCATGCTGTACCCACAGACATCCGCGCGCTCGATCCCGAGCTGCTCCAGCGCCGCGGCGACATCGTCCGCCATCCCTTCGATGGTCAACGGGCGGTCGATATCCGCGGTGCGTCCATGCGCCTGCAACTCGAAGGCGATCACCTGCCGGGTTTTGGCGAGCAGCGGCAGCAGCTTTCCAAAAGAAGTGCCGATGGCCGAGAACGCGCCGTGCAGTAAAACCAGCGGCTGGCCGGTACCATGGATTTCGTAATACATGTTGAGATCGTTGACAAGGACATAATCCCCTTTGGATTTCTTGCTGGTTACCTTCGTACGCTTTGCGCTCTTATTCACTGATCTCTCCTTATCCGATAAAATCTTTTGACAACTGTTTTTTACTGCCGGGCGCGTGGCCTGTGTATTTTACAGGCTTACGATATCTGCGGCAACTTCAGACAAATCATTTTCAAACTGATGCCCGCGCCCATCGAATTCGCGAATTGTTGCTTGTGGGATCTTTTCTGCATACAAGGCAAGATGTTCAAACGGTACGATTTCGTCATCGCGGCTGTGATAGAAGAAGATCCGTGGGATGCTGGCAAGTTTGTCCGCACTGTCTTGCAGCAATCGCGCTTCGTCCCATTTCCAGAAATCATCCGCACCCCAGTAGGGCGCGGCGATCAGAAACAGGCCGGCGACGGATTTCCCCACCCGCTCATCAGAAAGATACTTCAACAGAACGGAAGCCCCCACAGAATGTCCCACTAGAATGATCTCATCATCCGGAGCAGCCAGCTCGCTATCGAGTTGCGCTTTCCAAGCCGCATATTCTATGTCTCCCTCATTGGGTATTTTTGGATAGCGCACGTCATACGCAGGACCAAGAACCTCTTGAAGAGATGCAGCGAGTAGTCGATCCTCCTCGTATGCGCCCTCACCGGCACCCTGGATGAACAGCACTTGCTGCTTCATACGATTTACCATTTTACTTCTTGCCGCCAGATCTATTGTAAGCAATGGCCGCGCGAATGAGTTCCTTCAAAGCGGACTCATCGATCTCATCACCTTCATGGAAATCAATGGCGCGCGTGGCCTTCGCCTCCAACCCGGAATTGAAAAGACCCTTTGGATCTTCCAGAGAGGCACCTTTGAAAAAATTGAGCTTGAGATGATCTTTGAAGACACCGCCCGCTAGGACATTACCCTTGTACGCCCAGACCGGTGTGTCCCACTTCCATTCCTCACTCAGTTCAGGAGCAGTCTCCAGGATCAGTGTACGCAACCGGGCAAGCATTTTGCCACGCCAGTCATTGAGTTCACCAATGTATTTATCGATGTGTTTTGTGGGAGTCAAACTATCTTTCGAACCCGCTTTATTCACGTTCATCTCCTTTTTCACTTTTAAATGCGAGCCCTTTGTCAGCCAGAGTCTGACGGAGAATACCAAGTGCCTTGGGTCCCATGCCATGTAATTGCAGGATCTCCTTTTCGCTGAAACTGGTTAACTGGGCCAACCGCTGAATCCCTATGCTGGCAAGCGCCTGGGTTGCAGGCTGTCCAATCTTTGGAAGGTTATTTTCTTGTTCGCCGGAACCGTCAGCTTTATTTCTTGAAGCTGTTGATTTCATGACGACTCCTGTTACTATTTTATGACACGAAATTGGAGATGCGTTCTGCCGCCTGGGAGTTCCATCACTTTCAATCGTTCCAGCTGGATTTGCCCGTTACTAATTCCTTCAAACGGACGCAGACCACCACCGAGGAACACTGGCATGATGTCCACATGCAGTTCATCAGCAAGTCCCGCCTGGAGGCATTGCTGCGCAGTACTGGCAGCGCCAATCACATTGACATCCTGATCGCCTGCGGCTATTTGTGCCTGACGGATGGCACTTTCAATGCCATTCGTCACGAAAGTGAAAGTTAGATCGTCGGTCTCTTTTGGGTGTCGTTTTGGATGTTGATGGGTAAGAACGAAGATCGGCACCTGGTACTCGTAGTTGCCTGCAAACCAGTCCGGGTCTTCCGCCATGGCGAACGAATTCCGCCCCATCACCACTGCGCCGGTGTTTTGGATGGATTCGCTCCCAAGCTCGCTTTCTCGCCAAATGGCCAGGTCGGGATACAGCGCTTCTACGCTGCCGCTGCGGTCGTTGATGAATCCATCCAGCGACATCGTCATGCCTAAGATAACTTTTCCCATCTCTATTTACTTTCTGCAGTTACCTTACGACGCGCTGATTTTTTGGGTTTGGCATCGCTCGATCCCTTAAAGAACTCGATCAATACAGGAGTGAGAGACTCGGGGGCGACATCATGGGTTTGTCCTTCCAGGGTGCGGCACTGTGCGTTGGGAAGAGCATCGGCAACTGCCTGGGCAGCACTATGCATAAACGCAGGGCTCGCGCCACCGTCCATGACAAGTGTTGGCACAGTTACAGACGCGATCTTATGAGCGGGTATGGAACCATCTCCCATGATGGCACTATCGTAGGCAAGCGTAGGCGCCACAGATTCGAAGATCGGCCAGATCGGTGCCTGTCGCATCCCGGCAACCGCCTCCGCGGGCGCGCCGAAGGTTGTCATGGCAAGAGCGACGGCATCGCCCCGGCGACCCTCCGCCAACAAAGCCGTGAGTTGCGCGGCATAGTTCTTTGCTGCAACGCGGCTATTGGGGTCGAGGTTAAACGGTGGCTCATACAGCGCCAGCTTCTTGATGGCAAGTCCCTGGCGTGCAGCTTCAAGAGCGAGAGCTCCGCCGGAAGACATACCGAACACAAAGGCTGATCCGCCACCTTCTTTGATAAGGGTTTCGAGGTCTTCGATCTCACGCTCCACTGTGTATGGCTGTGTGTCCGTGCTATCGCCGCGACCTCGGCGATCATAATGAAACACAGTGAAGTGCAGCGCCAGGAGCGCGGCCAGCTGTGCAGTCCTCTGGTCAATGGCTCGATGTTGGAATGCGCCACCCACGAGAATGAGCGCTGATCCCTGCCCTATTTGATCGAATGCGATAGTCGTACCATCTTTTGAAGTGACTGTTTTCATGCGACTCCTTTCCCTATCCCATCGGGGTTACCAGTTGAAAGTAGTTGCCATCCGGGTCAGCCAGAGTCGCGATCCATCCGCCTCCCATTTCGTAGGGCGCCCGGATAACAATAGCCCCGAGCGCTTTGATCCGTTCAAACTCCTCTTTGACCTGGGCCGTCTCAAAATTCAGCATCACCCGTCCGGGGTCTTTGGTCTTGCCGCCCATTTCGGAATGATCCAGAACGGAAAAATAGCTGCTTCCCACCTGCCAGCCAAAGAAACCATTCTCGTTGTCAACCATGTCCGCCGGTTTGCCAAATACCTTTTCATAGAAAGTCGCCAGCGCCCTGGGTTGTTTCGTTCCGATCATGATGGAATTCAGATTCAACATATCGCACACATCCTTTCTGTATGAATAATATTTTATGAAACAGAGTAAAGTGCTGAGCCATTGGTGTATCGTTCAGTAGAGATCATTCCAACTCCACCTGAATCATCCGGGGCGAGGAGTGGATGCAGATAATCTCCAGCCGATCTGCGCCAATGTTCTTGAACTTGTGAGGGGTTTCCGGACTAACCACCAGAATGTCACCAGGTCCGGCTTCAAGATCCTGGCCGTCCGCGGTGAACCGTGCTTTCCCACTGCGCACGATCCACGTCTCGGAATAGGGATGCTTGTGCAGATCCGGTCCCTTGCCCGGCTCGTTGTTGACGAGGAAGAATGAAACGCCTGAACCGTAGGCTTCACCTTCGAAACGCACGGTGCCTCCGGGAGTAGGCTGTATTTCACCAGATCGGATAACTTTGTACATGGGTTAGTCTTCTCCTCTTCCAATCTTCATATGGTAATCACCACAATCGCCAATACTGCCAGCGCTACACCGATCACCTGTAGTCGGGCCATGTGTTCTTTCGTGAGTAACCAGGCCAGGATGGCAGTCACGGCTGGATACAGGGATCCCAGTACAGCTGTCACATCCATCCTTCCAAGCTGCATGGCCAACAGGAAGAATAGATTGCCTGCAACATCAAGGATTCCGGCAAGCACAAGCAATGCGAATGGAAAGGGAGAAGGGATGAGCGGTCGGCGTGTGGAAAGAGCGAAGACAGCCATCACGGTACAAGCTGCCAATCGACCGGCGACTAACGGCCAGAAAACCGCTGCATCGCTGACCTGCCCGATAGCAATGAAGAAACCACTAAATCCCAGCCCGGCCAGGAACGCCATTCCAAGCCCGGCAGGATGACTGCCGAACCGTTCCGGACGAGAAAGCATCCAGATGCTGATGAGCGCCAATCCGAAGCCCAGCAACTGAAGTTGCCGGGGCAGCCCCTCGGTAAAAGCAGTGAAGACAACGGGAATCGCCGCCGCCAGCACGGCGGAAACAGGCGCGACGATCCCCATGCGACCGCTAACAAAACCACGCATCAGAAATCCCAATCCGACCATACCCGAAAGCCCAGCCAGTGCTCCCCACATTAGATCGGAAACAGGTGGGAACTGCTCGCCACGCACCAGCGCCACGAGCACCAGTGCCAGCAATCCGACCGTGTACGCAATGAACACAGTGTGGAAGGGTCCCACCCGCCGCGAAGCCAACCCGCCGGTAAAATCACCTGACCCCCAGGCCGCGGCTGCAGAGAGCGCAAACAGAACAGCAAGAAGAGCAGATTCCAAATTCAGCCCACTTTCATCATGCCGGGTCCGGATATGCCTCTGCCAACTCTTGATCTTCTTCCTGTTCCTGCCGTTCGTAATTTGCCGACAAGGCCCGATAGGAATAAGAGCGCATCGCCAGCAGCGTGACGGTCAGTCCGATGAGTCCGGCGATGGTGAACAAAAGCGCGAGACCTCGATCCGTGCCTGTTCCAAACCACGGGCCGATCAGATCCACACCTGTACCGGTCGTCATGAAAGGGATGAAGATCAGCTGCGCGATCGGGCCGATCAGGAACGCCGTGACGGGCGAGGCTGCCTGCTCGACGCTTTGGGCAAACCCGAACACGCGTCCCTGACGCTCGGGCGGGACCACCTTCTGCAGAATGGTCTGCTCTGCGGCTTCGACTGCCGGGATCAAGCATAACCAGACAAACATACCGACTGCAAGAAGCACAATGGAGGCCTGGAGGGTAAAGACACTGCAGATCACCCACATGACGATGTTTGCCAGGAAGAGCGTTCGCAGAGGGTTCTTCCCGAGTCCCTTTCTTGCAACGACCACCCCTCCGACAATGAATCCCAGGCTCAAGACTCCCCACAAGACACCCCAAACCTGCACCGACACGAGCAACAGGCCATAGGCATCCATCAGAGACATGAAAATGCCGCCGAGAAAGTTATTGAATGTGTGGAAAAAGATCAGTCCAAAAAGACCGGGCACAAGTTGAATCGCGCGGATCGTTCCGCGCACGTCGATACTGCCCTCCGGCTGGTGGTCGTGCTCATGTTCCGGTTCACCATCGTGGGCATGCCGCATCTTCTTCGGCAAATCAGGAATGGTAAGCATCGCCAGATGGGCAATGACCAGCAGGCTCATGACAACGGCAATCACGAGCACCCAAAACATGCCCAGATAGCCGACGGCCAATCCACTGAATATGGAAGCGCCAAGGAACGCCACTCCATTGGCAGTGCCGACGAGCCCATTTGCCTTGTCCCGCCCCTCTTCAGGGACCAGGATGGTTACAAGCGTCGCAAGCGCGATCCCGCGCAGGTTGCCAATGATCGCACCTACGAGGGCCAACAGGATGAAGATCCAAAGCCTGGCACTCGAGGCGTCGCTGAACACTTCAGAGGGTGTGGTGATATAGATAAAACCGGCAAGTGCATACAGGACCAGAGAGATCACACTGGAAAGCTGCATGACGTTTTTCTTTGGATAACGATCGACCAGGGACCCGAGCAGGAATCCTGAAAAAGCAATCGTCAACGTGAACACCCCTGCCATGACCGAAGTCGCGATCACGGACCTGGTTTCGAGATACACCCAAAACGTGACAGCAAACCATACAAAGTTATTGGTCACAAAAGCAGCAAGTGAGTTTGCCAGAGTTAAGTGAAATGTTTTCATGATCGAATTTATCTCTCTATACTTCTAAATAAATCAATGCACCAGTCATTGACCTTCATCAAATTTCCAGGGGGATACTCGAACTGGCACTCCTCGATCAAGGAAAAACCCAGTTTACGACAGATTGCATTCGAAGCCACATTTTCCACCCCGGGAAAAGCATGCAGGAACTGATGTCTGTGCGCGCGGCGGGCATGTTCGATCACCGCCTCGCCAGCCTCCGTCGCGATGCCGCGACCCTGATAAGCCGGCAGGATCGACCAACCTGTTTCGTAGACTGGTCTATCCCGCCAGATCTTCTCCCAATAACCAATGCTGCCCAAAGGTTCGGAGGTGGAACGGGAGACGATCTTGAACATGTGATCTGTTTCCGGAAGGTGCAGATAGCGCTGATGACGCTGAGCAATCTGCTCCGGGCTTTCCGGTCCTCCGAGATGTGCCATCATATCCGGGTCACCCAGCAGTTTTTCCAATAACGGCAGGTCGCCTTCAGACCAGGGTTGAAGCAGTACATCAACCACGCGGGGCCTTTTTCTGCTTTTGACTTCGCTCCAAATTTTCTTTCACCCGGTACTTTACGATCTTGCGGATCAGTGGCAACGGCAGCGGTTGGTCGATTGGAAACTGGACCGAGCCTTTGGCCCCTTTGTAAGGGGCCAATTCCTGCTGGAAGGCCTCGATCCCGGTTGGGGTGGGATAAAACCCGATGTGATTTTTGAAGGCTGCAAAATGCACCAGATTGCCATGCAGAGTAAACGTGGGCATCTGATAGCTGATCGTTTCCTCTGCTTCGGGCGCGGCCTCGTGGATGGTTTGCCTGAGCTGATTCAGAATCCTTTTCACATCCTCTGGAAACGTATCGATGTATCCATCGATGGTGTTGTATGCAGCCATAATCATTCCTCCTTGCTCACTACTCCGCGGGCGGTATGTTTTGGTTGAGACGGAAGAGATTGGTCGGGTCGTAGCGGGCCTTGACCGACCGGAGCCGATCCCAGGTCCCGCCAGGGTACGCGGCGCGGATGCGTGCCTCGCCCTCGTTACCGAGGAAATTGACATACGCGCCTTCGTCGCTTTGACGCAGGGCCGCGGCGAAACTGGCCGCCCAGGATTCGTGAAGCGGCTTCTCTTCCGGCTTTTCATAAATCGCAACGAGCATCGCCATGATCTTCGAATTGCGATGAGCGAACGCGGTCGCATGCGCAGGTACGCGTGCCATGGCACCACCCAGCACCCGGAGTTGAGCAGCGACCATGGAAGCATTCGAAGCTTGAAGATAATCGACGATCGTTTGCGCGGCAGAACGATCCACAGAATCGATAAACATCGTGCGACCTGCCACCACGGGATGGTAATCGCCGCCTTCTTCCGCAGCATACATTTCCGGGTAATGCATCGGCCGGAGCATATCGGCCAGCGGCTTGGTAATCGCGCGGAACGGTGCGAGAGCGCGCTCACCAGCTTTCACATCACCAGCATAGACCATCATCGCCATGATGATCAGTTGGCCATGCACCTCGGGTGGCAGGAATGGCATCGGAGGCGCTTTCATGATGTTGGCAATAGTCGAGAGTTCCTCCGGCGCCGCTTCCGCCTCAGCGATGAATGATGTGATCGTATCTACTGTCGCGGGCAGGATCAACATTCCGCCCACAACCTGATTCACCTCGTGCAAACGGAACTGGAAGCGGGTCGCGACGCCGAAGTTGCCGCCACCGCCGCGGATCGCCCAGAAGAGATCGGGATGATTCTTCGCGTCGACGTGCAGGATTTGACCATCTGCTGTGACGATCTCCGCCGCCAGCAAATCGTCAATGGTCAGACCATACTTACGCACGAGATAACCAACTCCGCCTCCCAGCGTGATGCCTCCGATCCCAACCGAACCGGTGTCGCCAAAACCTACCGCAAGCCTATGTGCTCCTGCTGCCGCTGTAACTTCGCCCGCAGTGAGTCCCGTCTGTGCCCAGGCGGTGCGACCTTCGACATCGATTTGCAGGTCCTTCAAGTTCGAAAGGTCCAGCACAATGCCTCCATCGCAAACACCATGACCGGCACCGCTATGACCGCCGCTGCGGACGGCAAGTTCCATCCCGGTCTCACGTGCCAGCGCGACAACGCGCGCAACATCGTTCGCATCATTGACTCGAATAATGACGGCTGGCCGGCGATCGATTCCGCCAGCGACAACCGTGCGCGCCTTATCGTACCCCGGATCATCCGGGGCAATCACTCTGTCCTTGAAAATTGTGCGAAGTTCGG
>DASTJG010000461.1:0-8525 GCA_035716785.1 Anaerolineales bacterium | reverse complement strand
TAACTTGCCGGGGGGATGGAATTGTCTGATGGTTCCTCGGTTTTCCTGCCAGCGAATAATCCGGAACGGGACAGGATCAGATATGCGCCCAAAACAATAAGCAGAACCGGGAAAATAAGACTGTTGAACGAAGAGAAGAGCAATTCAAAGAAGGCACCGAAGATGATGAAGAGGATAAAACTCACTTTCATCACGCCCCAGCCCGAACGCTTTTGATTCTCATCGCCGCCATACCAGCCCATGATGTAGATGCCGATCCCCACGAACATGATGATCAGTGTCCAGAAATAGGACATGGATTCCCAGTGGTCTGTGATGTTCTCGAATAACAGGATCAGACCGATCCCGCTAATGATGCTGCCGGGAATGGCAAATGCTGCGGATTGCTTTCCGCCGGCGACCATGGCCACGAAGAACAACGAGCCAAAACCAATGATGATAAAGGGCCAGATGAAGCCCCAATCCATGATCCGCAAAAATTGACCGGCCAGCGCCAACAAGCCGAAGACGATCAGGATGATGCCCGCGACCAGCGTACCGGCATTCGAGCGATTTGTTTGCATTTCTTTCTCCTTTCAGATTTCTGTGCTGAACCTTCGCCGCCCCACTGCGCGACAGATAGCGGCTTGGATGATGCTGAAGGCTTACTGTTCTATACGTAAAAGGGGTGTCAACGTAGCAATCAATTCGTCGGGAGATGCCCCCTTGTGGATGAAAACCGCGCCTGCTTCCCTGGCTGCGAGTGCGTCACCGGCATCCAGGCTGAGCAGGACGACCTTCAACTGAGGATATGCCTTTCGAAGCAGTTGGCAGGTTTGGGGGGCGGGCGAACCGTGGAGTCCCCAGTCCAGGACGAGCAGATCAGGTGCTGTGTCCGCCAGGGTGCGGATCAGCGTCTCTACATCCTCAATTTCAACGATATCATCGGTGCCTAACTTGCAACGCAGCAGAAGGATGAGGGCTTTACGTGTCACAGAATCAGAATCAGCAATAAAAATATTAAACATATGAACCTCGCCTGTAGTGTATGACAAGCGAGGTCCATGGGTATCTGACTCTGGTTCAGTCTTTGCCTAGCCGGACGGATAGGGGTCAAACCAGCTTTTGTTCGATCGCCAGCTTGACCGCTTCCACGCGGCTATCCACGCCGAGCTTATGGAAAATGTTCGAGATGTGGAACTTGACCGTTCCCAGGCTGACGACGAGTCGTTCGGCGATCTCGTTGTTGTTGAGTCCATCCACCATGCCTTTGAGGACATCCCGCTCGCGCTCCGTCAGTTTTTCACCGGGGATTTGCGGCTGCGCCACGGATTGCGCCAGGGCCTGCGCGGCCTCCGGTGAAAGAGTCATGCGGCCCGCGCACGCCGAGCGGATGGCATTCCCCAACTCCCTGGCGGTGACGTTTTTTTGCAGGTAACCGATCGCGCCGGCTTGCAGCGCGCCCTGCACCATGTTTTGTTCGGCAAAGCTGGTCAGCGCAATGATCTTGACCTGCGGGTATTTTTTGTGGATCTCGCGGGTGGCCGTGATGCCGTCCATCCCGGGCATCATTAAATCCATTAACACGACATCAGGCTTGTGAAGCGAGACCTTTTGGATGGCTTCGGCTCCATCCGAGGCTTCACCAACCAGTTTAAAGTCCTTGTTGACCAGCAGAAATTTTGCCAGACCGCTGCGGACAACGTTGTGATCGTCTACGAGAAGAATTTTGGTAGTCATACCTGTCTCCATGAATTGTCTTTGCTAAGCAGTGCTTCGTCTTCGGGTTTCGATATGCCGCTTCGCGACTACTCAATCCTCCGAGCAGCGCGAGATAATCTATAAAACTCTTAATTTCAGATTTGGGTTTTCAGTCCAATCCACTTCCAGACAAGTGCCTGAGCCTGGGGTGCTGGAAATACGGAAATCTGCGCCGATCGCTTCGGCGCGCTCGCGCATGATGCGCAGCCCCATGCTGGTCGGTCTGGCTGTGGCCATGTCGAACCCGATGCCATTGTCACATACCTCGAAGCGCGCTCCTGAAGGGGAGAGGCATAATGTGACGTTCACCTTTGTAGCGCGCGCATACTTAAAAATATTGTTCAGGCTTTCCTGTGCGATGCGGTAGTAAGCCACCTGCACCTCCGGCGGCAGGTCGCGTTCGCCTTCGATGTTCAAGGTGATGGGTAGTCGGGATCGACCGATAAAGGCCTCGCACAATTGCCGGATGAGGTCGCTCAAGCGGGTTTGCGTCAGCGTGGCAGGGCGTAATTCGAGTAAAAGCGTGCGCATCTCTGCCAGGGCTCCGCGTGTGAGCTGCCTGAGTTCCTCTGTGGAATTTTTTGCTTCTTCAATATCCATCTCCCACAGGTCGGGCAGGACTTCCGCGATCAGGCTGGCGGAGAACAACGTTTGGGTGACAGCGTCGTGCAGGTCGCGTGCCAGGCGAGTCCGGTCCGCAGCCACGGCTTCATCGGCGGCTTTTTCGGCAAGTTCCTTCTCGATCCTGGCGCGCTGTTCGATCTCTTCCTGAAGGCGTTGATTGGTTTCCTGCAATGCCTGGGTTCGTTCTGTGACGCGCTGCTGGAGGGTGAGGAGATATTCAGCCTCCTGCTCGGCAAGCCGCTCGGCAACGCGTTTTTGCTCGTCGATATCTTCGATGATGCCAATCAGGTAATCAGGTTTACCATCCAGGTCGCGCACCAGCGAATAATTAACGCGCGCCCAGAAAATGTGGCCATCCTTGTGACGATAGCGGCGTTCCATCACGTAGGAATCGCGTTTGCCTTCGATCAACTCCTGAAACGGCTTAACATCCATATCCCGGTCCTCTGGCACAGCCAATGAACGGGGATCGATATTTTCCATCTCTTCGGCGTTATATCCAATGATCCTTTCTGTGGTTGCATTAAAGGCAATCGGCTTGCGCTCAAGGGTCATTACTGCGACACCCACGGCAACGTTATCGAAAATTGCCTGGAAACGTGCTTCCGATAATTTCAGTTCGCTGGCCGCTCGTTTCGACAGGGCCGCCTCTGCCCGTTTGCGCTGCTCGATTTCCTTTTCAAGGAGTGTATTGGTCTCGCGCAGCTCCGATGTCCGTTCGGCAATTTGTGTTTCGAGGAGAATATTCTGCTTATGGATCGTGTCCAGGCGCCACCGGAATCCACCCACAACAAGGGCCGCCACCAGGACGATCAGTATTCCGTTGAACCACCATGTCTGCCAGACGGGCGGGGTGATGGAGACAGGAATCGTAATGCCGGTTTCGTTCCAAACGCCATCGCTGTTGGAGGCCTTTACCCGGAACGTGTAATGCCCGCCGGGCAGGTTAGTATAGGTGGCATAGCGGCGATACCCGGCCTGGACCCAATCTTTATCGAAACCCTCGAGTTTGTAGGCGTATTGATTTTTTTGTGGTGCCTGAAAATCGAACGCGGCAAATTCGAAGGAAATGAAATCCTGTTTGTAGGAAAGCTCGATGGGTTCGTGCCCGGAAAGGTCTACTTTGAGCGGCTGATTGAAGACCTGGAACCCGGTCACTGCCACCTGCGGCGCAAACGGGTTCGGTTTGATATCCACAGGATCGAAGAGGTTGAAGCCATTGACGCCGCCAATGAACATCAGTCCGCTGCGCGCCCGATAGTAGGCATTCGAATTGAATTCATTGCTTTGCAAACCATCGGATATGTCGTACGCAATGAATGTCTTTGCGCGCGGATCAAACTGTGCCAGGCCATTATTGGTGGTCAGCCAGAGCTTCCCTAAATGATCTTCTATAATTCCCAGCACCACATTGTTCGGTAGTCCATCCTTCTCGGTATAGTGGTTGAATATTCCAGTGGCCGGGTCAAAATGGTTCAGACCCTTTTGTGTCCCCAGCCATAAGGAACCATCCCTTGTCTGGTGGATGGCCCAGACTGAGTCTTCACTAAGGCTGTAAGGGTTGTCGGGACTGTTACGATAGTGGATAAAACTGGCCTGTTGCGGGTCTGTGTGAAGCGGATCGTTCAAGTTCAGCCGGTTTAAGCCTCCACCCCAGGTGCCGATCCAGAGAATATTTCTTTTTGCATCCAGGTACAAACTGACGATCTTGTTGTCGGTCAATCTAAGCGGGTTGGCGGGATCACTGCTGTAATTTGTAAAGGTCTTCGTCTTCGAATCGAAATAAGACAGTCCCCCGAATGTCCCGATCCACAGGTCATTTCCCTTACCAGGGAGGATGGCTGCAATACTGTTATCGGCAATACTGGCAGGATCTTCTGGATCGTGAAGATAATGGATGACCCGGCGGGTCGCTGGATGAAGACTGTTCAGCCCATTGCCCATCGTGCCAGCCCAGACGATATCATTGGAGTCAACGAAGATATCCATAAATAGATCGTCAGAAAGACTGCCCGGGTCCATGGGATCGTGGCGAAAATGTTCGAAGCGGCCTGTGCGCAAGTCCAGGCGGTCCAGTCCGGCACCCCAGGTTGCGATCCAGATATTTCCCGCGTTGTCTTCCGCGAATGCGCCGACTGCATTTGTACCCAGGCTGTCCGGTTTGCTGGGGACATTTCGATATAAATGGAATAGCCCACTGTTTGCCGGTAATTTGTTGATGCCGCTGTGTGAGGTCCCAACCCACAAGATCCCGGAGCGATCCTTGTAAAGCGACCAGATTTCATTCCCACTCAGGCTGTCGGGGAAAAAACGATCGTTCTGATAATGTTCGAAGTGACCGGGCTGGGAAAGTTCCATCCGCTCAAGACCAGACGTCCATGTGCCGATCCACAATGTACCGCTCGAATCCCCCCAGAGAGTTATGAGATCGTTTGTGCTCAAGCTATCCGGGATGGACGGGTCATGCAGAAATCTCTTTGTGGCCCCTGTGCGCGGATCGAACAGGTTCAGCCCCCGGCCAGGCAGGTTGAAACCGCCGGTCGCGATCCAAAACATCCCATCCGGCGACTCGTAGATGGATGCAATATTGTTGCTGGAAAGCGAGCGGGAAACAGACGGTTTGTGCTGGTAGCGAGTGGCTTTTCCGGTGGAGGGATCAAAGCGATTCAATCCGGCCCCTTCAGCGCCAATTGCCCCCGTGCCGATCCACAACTGATGTTGGGAATCTTCGAAGATCACAGAGATCGCATTGCTGCTCAGGCTGTCCGGGTTATTTGTATCATTCCTGAAATGGTCAAACGCATTTGTGACAGGATCGTAGCGATCCAGGCCTCCCAGAGTTCCGACCCAAAGAGCGCCGCTCGAATCTTGTTTGATGGAGGTGACCAGGTCGTCGCTGA
Organism: Anaerolineales bacterium; assembly: GCA_035716785.1. Classification (GTDB taxonomy): domain Bacteria; phylum Chloroflexota; class Anaerolineae; order Anaerolineales; family Villigracilaceae; genus Defluviilinea. The sequence goes on along the minus strand of DASTJG010000461.1, from coordinate 3,261 downwards.
GGCTGGACGGTTCATTTGGATCATGGCGATACTGCGTAAATGTCTCGGCGGTGGGATCGAAGCGATTCAAACCGCCATCCCAGGTCCCGATCCACAAGTAACCGTCTTTGTCCTCCTCGATGGCAAGGATACTGTTGTGACTGATCGAGCTCGGGTTATCCGGGTCGTGCTTATAGACCTTGAAGTTGTATCCGTCGTAGCGGTTGAGCCCATCCTGTGTACCGATCCAGAGATAACCTTTGCTATCCTGAAAGATGGCTAAGCCCGCGTTCTGGGAGAGTCCATCTTCGATGGTCAAATGTTCAAATCGAATGATGCTGCCCGGCACCGTATCCAGCTGGGTATCGTGAATCGTCTCTGCGGGAGGTGCAGCAATGCCTACTGAAGGGAAAATGAACGCAATAACTACTGTGAGAATAGAAAGGCGAGTCAGGTGCTTCATAAGCGGAGTATCGGATGGGGATGGCTATAAATTATTCTAGCACTGTTGTTTCCAAATCCGACAAAATTAGTGACAACCAGCATTGGACAGAGGATGAATTTCCTGCCACCCGTTTTGTGCCAAAGGGGGCGTTTGGTGTAGCCCCTTTTTTCTTTCTTGCTAAGAATTCTCTCATCTTTATCTCTGTGTAGTCGGATAAATCGGATTAGATATGTAATATTTAAATCAACAGCAGCGTTAAGATTATGTCATGACACAACAGCGCTCCAGAATTCTGCGTTTTCCGCGATCCCAGACGGCATCTTCAGTCCTGTGTCTATGGCTGATGATCGCAGCCCTGATCCTGGTATCCTGTACGGCAACGACCGCGCAGGACGATCCTGCTGCGTCTGTTTCCGCCCCCATCCCCATCCTTGCTTATTACTATATCTGGTTTGACGTTCAATCCTGGGACCGCGCCAAGACCGATTATCCACTGCTGGGACGTTATTCCAGCAGTGATATCAATGTGATGCGTCAGCATATTCGATGGGCGAAGGCTGCCGGTATCGATGGTTTCATTGTGAGTTGGAAGAGCACCGATAAACTCAATCAACGCCTCGAACAGCTTGCCCGGGTGGCAAATGAAGAGAATTTCAAACTGGCCATCATTTATCAGGGTTTGGATTTTTATCGTGAGCCCCTTCCCGCTGAGCAGGTGGATGCTGATCTGGACTACTTTATCGAACAATATGCCAGGGACCCGGCTTTTTCTATCTATGAAAAGCCACTGGTGGTCTGGTCTGGCACGTGGAAGTTCTCGCGCGAGGAGATTGAAGCTGTGATCCCCGGGAAACGAGAACAGCTCCTGATCCTGGCTTCTGAAAGGAACGTGGATGGTTATTCACGCCTGGCGGACCTGGTGGATGGAAATGCCTACTACTGGTCCTCGGTCAACCCGGATACCTTTCCCGGCTACCCGGAAAAGTTGAAAGCCATGGGAGAAGCTGTCCATGCGAATGGAGGTCTCTGGATCGCGCCGGCAGCGCCCGGCTTCGATGCAAGGTTGATCGGTGGAACGACGGTGGTGGACAGAAAAGATGGCGAAACACTGCAAATACAGTTTAATACGGCATTGCAGTCATCTCCGGACGCCGTCGGATTGATCAGTTGGAATGAATTCAGCGAGAATTCGCACATCGAGCCAAGTGAGAACTACAGCCATCTCTATTTGGAAGTGCTGGCTGATATGCGCGCGATCCCGGCTCCCGAAGTGAATAACTTCGATTCGAGTGAACCGGGCACTACATTGGACAATATGGACTTTAACCGGCCAATTGCCCTGGGTTTGCTGGGTTTACTGGTGGTTGGTTCTTTGTTCGTACTTGTTCGACGTGCCGTTCGTTGAGTTATCGCACCAGTTCAGCTCCACTGGATGCACGCGTGATATAGATCTCCGGTTGGTACCCTGTTTCCTCCTGATACCCTTTTGCCAGCGATCGCGAGAACTCTTCGGCCTGTTCACAAGCCACCAGGTTTGCAGTACACCCCCCAAAACCTCCACCGGTAAGGCGCGCCCCGTAACATCCATCCAACGATTGGGCAATGCGAGCCATCACGTTCAGTTCCGGGCATGAGACTTCGTAGAGATCTCGCAAGCTGACGTGACATTCGTTCATCAGTTCACCAAAGCGCTGGATGTTCCCCGCCTCCAGCAACGCCTCGGCCTGATTCGACCTCTCGATCTCTTCTACTACGTGGCGGGCGCGCTTCGAAACCTCCTCCGGGAGTTTTTCCGCCAAACGATTGAACTCCTCCACGCGGACGTCGCGCAGGGATTGGATATCCGGCAGGTCCTGCTTGAGCAGGCGTACCGCTTCCTCGCAGGCCGCGCGGCGTTTGTTGTATTCGCCGCTGGTCAGCTTGCGGCGTACTTTGGTGTCTGCGATCACGATGGAAAGATCATCTGGCAGAGGGATGGTCTTCCATTCCAGCGAGCGACAGTCGAGCAGGAGCAGACGGTTTTCCACGCCGCAGGCCGAAGCGAACTGATCCATGATCCCGCAGTTGACGCCCACATACTGGTTCTCCGCTTTTTGACCGAGCAGAGCGCGCTGCATGGGGGGCAAGGTCCAGCCGCCGATGGTCTGCCAGGCGATCACGAAGGCCATCTCCACCGAGGCGGAGGAGCTCAACCCTGAGCCGCGCGGCACATCCGAGGCATACACGGCATGTAGTCCAGGCGTTGCCAGATGATCTTCACACAACGCCCACATCACGCCCGCGGGATAGAGCGCCCATTCGGGCACGGGAGAACCATCCATCTGGGTTTTTAGCGGGATCGTTTGCGGGGAGAAGGAGGCTGCCTGGTCGAAGTCGGCAGCAACCAGCGTGGTCCGATCCGAATCAGTCGGCGAGAAAGCGACATACGTCGCGCGGTCGATCGCGGCGGGTAAAACGAACCCGTCGTTATAATCCACGTGTTCGCCTAAAAGATTCACACGACCGGGCGCGCGCGCAATGTGCGCAGGTGCATTTCCAAATTTTTCCTGAAAGATGTTTGAGATGTGAGCGATGATTTCCATAGTGAGCCGATTGTACAAGAGTTCACGCAGGTTGACGAGATTCAAATGAACCTGATAAACTGCTGCATTCCTACGTAAGGTTCTTATGCAAAGCCTCAATATCCAATTCGATGCTATCCGGCAATCACCAACGGTGGCCATGGCAGACCGCATTCTGGCACTCAAAGCCAGCGGACGAAAGCTCATCGGCCTGCAGGTCGGCGACCCGGATTTTGCAACCGCTCCCGCCGTGCTCGAAGTTGCGTTCAAAGCCAT
>DASTJG010000460.1:0-3855 GCA_035716785.1 Anaerolineales bacterium | reverse complement strand
CTGGGAGGGGGACCATCTTGTACTCGATATGATCCAGCCTTTTGACGAAAATCTTCTGAAAGCCAGAAAATATTGTGAGTGAATCGATTGTGAGATATAATACAAGTTGTCTGACAACTTCGCTTACAGAGTGCCGCATGATTAGCCAAGCTTGAAGTTCATCTTGGCTTACAAAACAATCCCAATGTTGGCTTATCAATAAGATAAGCGGTAGGAGAATTGCATGACAACCATCGACCTCACCGTTGAGAAATCTCGCCGGGCAAATGCCATCAAGCGAGCGAAAGAACGCAACATCATCATCCCCACATATGCACAAATGAAGGATCCTTCGAAGATCCCTGCAAAAGTAAAGAATGAATTGAAGGGCATTGGATTGTGGGACATTCATCCGCGCAATCTTTTCCGGATCAATTGGCATAATGAACCGACCGCATCCGGCGGGACTTTCAGCGGAGTCAACTACCTTGAGCTTCCCCCTGCGCTGACGGGCGTTCGGGCGCGCATCATCGTGCTGGTGGGGAAGTGGTTCCCGACCGGCGCGCACAAAGTCGGCGCGGCGTTCAGTTGCCTGGTGCCGCGTCTCGTCACGGGTCAGTTCGACCCGACGACGCAGAAAGCAGTCTGGCCCTCCACCGGCAATTACTGTCGCGGCGGCGCGTATGACTCCGCACTGCTGGCATGTGACTCGATCGCGATCCTGCCTGAGGGCATGTCGAAGGAACGCTTCGAGTGGCTCGCAAAGGTCGCGGGCGAGACGATCAAGACACCGGGTTCCGAATCGAACGTCAAGGAAATTTTCGATAAATGCTGGGAGTTGAGAAAGTCCGGTCAGGACCTGATGATCTTCAACCAGTTCGAGGAGTTCGGCAATTACCTTTGGCACTTCGAAGTGACTGGCCACGCAATGGAAGAAGTGTTGAAGAACGTCATGGGCCCGAACGACCGTTATCGCGGCATGGCATCTGCCACGGGCTCCGCCGGGACAATTGCCAGCGGCGATTACATGAAGAAACTCTTCCCCGATAGCAAGATCGTTGCCAGCGAAGCGCTGCAGTGTCCCACGCTGCTCGAGAACGGATTCGGCGCGCATCGCATCGAGGGCATCGGCGACAAGCACGTGCCGTGGATCCACAACACCAAGAATACGGATGTCGTCGTTGCGATCGATGACAACGCGGTCGTCAACATCTCACGCCTCTTCAACGAAGAGACCGGGCGCGCCTATCTTGTCGAGAAGGGTGTTCCTGAAGGGATCGTCAGCCAGTTGGATCTGCTCGGCTTCTCCGGCATCTCGAACGTTCTCTCCGCGATCAAAGCTGCCAAATACTACGAGATGACCGAGAACGACATCATGCTCACTGTCCTGACCGACTCGATGGAACTCTATCGCTCGCGCATCCACGAGATGCACCAGGAATTCGGTCAATACACCGAGAAGGATGCCGCTGCCGACTTTGCCCGTTATCTGCATGGCCAGTCCACGGACAACATGCTCGAGTTGCGCTACACCGATCGCCGCCGCGTGCATAACCTGAAATACTACACCTGGGTCGAACAGCAGGGGCGCACGTACGAGGAGATCCAGGCGCAATGGTATAACCCAAATTACTGGACCGATGTCCAGAAGCAAGCCGATGAGATCGACGAACTCATCGTGGAGTTCAACAAGGAAGTTGGGTTAGCCTAACCGGTTATGAACAAGGACGAGACACACAGTCTCGTCCTTGTTTTTTAAAGGTAGGTTCCCTGTTTGTCGGTGGTTCCTGATCTCGACGCCTACCGGAGATAATCGAAAGCCGACACAATATCGAAGCTTTAGGGATCCCGTAATTGAATATCAATGGTCAATATGTGTTTGATCAGCCATTCTTCCATGCGTAACTTCAGGCTGATAATTTCGCTAATGGAATAGCCATATTTTTTGGTGTATGCCCTGAATCCGCTCAGGATGTGCCGCATGTGTTCATGGTCGTTGTGGTTCATTCTTGCGGCAGGACAATGGCGCTCATCCATGACCGACTCTTCATATTTAAAGTGAACGTCGGCATAGGCGATGAAAAAATCCAGAGTATTTTGGACAACACTCATGCCCTTACCCTGGCAGATAGCTTCATCGAATTCGTTGTACCGTCGAATCCATTCCTGGTGCTGGGCGTCGACGACAGGCACACCGGTTGCCATTGTTTTGGGATTCCAGAAGATCGTTGCTATAATGTTCTCCTATAAGCATAACCAGGCGACCCGCGTCCCTGACATCGGCGAATTACTCAATTCCTTCTGCCTTGCGTTTCAGGACTTTTGCCGAGAGTTAATGCACTTTCGGCAATATTCATTGGCTTCCTTATATGTGCAATTCAATACAAAGAAGAGAATAGAGCGCATTTTAGCAAAAAATATGCTTCTTTTTCATCGGTCAATGGGCTGCAATTGGAATATAAAAAAGACTACCCTAAGGTAGCCATTTGGAGGAGGCAAACAGAAAAAGGATTACTCCCCTCATCATCTTCGAACGGTATGCGGTCTGTCCTCACTGTTTTTTATGCACGTCCCGCCCTGCGCCGGTTTTGTATCCCTCTTTTGTATCACACAGTGGCTTGAAATTGGTGCTAGAATCATTCCACATTACAACCTCAAGGAGGATTCATGGCGCTCATTCAATTTACCCGGAATTACAGAGACTTAAGCACAGATACCGGTTTTCAGTTTGAGTTTGCTTGCGACCGTTGCGGCAATGGATATCAGACCGAGTTCCAGGCTTCCACATTGGGAACAGTAACCAATGCTCTCGACGCGGCCAGCAATCTCTTTGGCGGGGTTTTTGGCAGCGCGGCGAACGCGGCCCGAAACGTTCGCTCTGCGGGTTGGGAAAAGGCACACGATAATGCCTTCGCAGTTGCCGTCGAAGAAGCCAAACCTCATTTCTATAAGTGCAAGCGCTGTGGTCACTGGGTGGATGATGACTGCTGGAACAGTGAGCGCAGTTTTTGTAAAGATTGTGCTCCAGTCCTGGAAGAGGAATACTCTGCTATTCAAGTCCAGGCGGCCATCAATGACGCCCGTGAAAAAGCCGAGACCGTGGATTATGTCTCTGCCGATAAGTTCAAACAAACGATTGTCGCGGCTTGTCCGCATTGTGGCGCCAGAGTCAGCGGTGGGAAATTCTGCCCGGAGTGCGGCAAGCCGCTCACGACTGAAAAATTCTGCAAGAACTGTGGCGTGAAGATGGAAGCCGGCGCCAAGTTCTGTGCCGAATGTGGGACGAAACAATAAGAAAACGTGCTAACCGAATCATCACTCATCCTTGTCTGTCTGATCCCCACGCCGCGCGACCTCGAAATCGCGCGGCTTTTGGGATGGTATCGCATCCCGCTTCGTACCGCGCCGAAAGTGGTCGCGGTAGACTACCTGGCTTTTTACCAGCCCTCGGCCTTTGGCACGCACGGCAGCCGGATCGAATACATCGCCGAAGTGCATGGCCACGAGTTGACCACGCGCGCTGAATTACTGAAGGATGAAGCGGATCATCCGCGTGCCAAAGAGGAATATTACAAAATTCAGGTAGGTGGATTGGAAAAATTGAAAGAACCGATCCTTGCAGGCAAGTGGAAACGGATCACGTTCTTATACACAACGGGTGAATATCTGTTTAAAGCGAAAACGCTCAATGACCTTGTCGTGGATGGCGATGAAAGACAGATCCTGTGGCGATCCTTGCGTGAACGGGCGGAAAATGCGCAGCTTTACAAAACGGATTTGCCTGAAGCAGATCTGCCGCCCGAGGTGTTGATGGCGCTTCTTGGCATCAAGGAACCAGAAGGGGTTTACGAGACAGTGGTAGTAAAGGAGGAGGAG
>DASTJG010000459.1:0-11633 GCA_035716785.1 Anaerolineales bacterium | reverse complement strand
GTACGGCGCGAGCCACACCTCCATACGATCACGATGTTTGCCGGTGTGCTGGCATGGGTTGTGGGGAATTTTTTATGGATGTCTGGATTCCCCATCTTTCAGATCGTGTATTTATGGATGGCCTTCCTGGTGTTGACCATCGCAGGCGAACGGCTCGAACTCAGCCGGGTCCTGTGTCCCGTGCCCGGGCAGCTCCGCCTCTTCGGCGTGATCGTCGCGGCGCTTTCAGCGGGAGCGCTCCTCTCCCTCTTCGACCTCGGCGGGGGCGCGCGCCTGAGCGGACTTTCCATGCTGGTGCTCTCGCTCTGGTTCCTCAAAAATGACCTGGCCACGCGCAACATTCGCCATCCCAACCCACTGACCCGTTACATCGCAGTTTGTCTGTTCGCGGGATTTCTCTGGCTTGCATTGGGCGGCGTGTTATTTTTGTATTTCGGCGCGCTCTACGCCGGACCATTTTACGATGCAGCCTTACATGCGATCTTCGTCGGGTTTGTCATTTCCATGATCTTCGGGCACGCGCCGATCATCTTCCCGGCCATTCTCGGGGTACCGATCAATTATCGTCCCATCTTTTATACGCATCTCATCCTTTTGCATCTCTCGCTCAGCCTCCGCGTTCTGGGAGACCTGGCCAATCAATTTGATATCCGCAGGTGGGGCGGATTCCTGAACGAGATCGCCATCCTGCTGTTCCTGGTGACGACAATCTATTCGATCCTGGAGGCACGAAGACAGTAAGATTTTGTCCCATTCGAGTAAAATCACCTGCATGCCTGATACACAAAAAGTGCTGTCCAAGCTCGAACAAATTGAAGTAGAAATGCGGCGCATCCATCTCTGGCAGGAGAACCCACTGGAGGCTGAGCAATACGACTTCAGGGCCGCCTTTGCCGGGGATACGATGTCCTTTCCGCAGTGGCTGCAATTCATTTTCATCCCCAATGTAAAACGGGCGGCAGAAAGCGGGAAGTTTCCTTCAAGCAGTCAGGTCAGTGCCAGGGCTGTGCGGGAATTCGATGGAATGGATGAAGCCTCGAAGTTGATCGACTTACTTTCCGAGTTCGATGCACTGTTCTAGAAAAAGGATCGTATTGTGGAAAATATTGACGCGCTGAAAAATGCTCTGAAGGAGCATCCAGCTGCAAACGCGCGCCTGCGATACAAGCTGAAGAACGCCAACGTGTATGTCTCGAAGACCGGTTATCACTTCATCGATGCTCTCGATCCTGTGGAGGAGATCTCGCCGGAGATCGATGGGGCATCAACAGCTGAGGAAGCGGCTTACATCGAAACTCAATTACAGGCGAACTCACAAAAGTTCAGCCATCAGGTGGAAGTCCTCCGGAAGCATCTTCCCATCGAAAACGCGCAGGTGCTGGATATCGGCTGCGGGGGCGGGTTGTTCCTATCCCTGCTCAAGCGGGAGGGGGCACATGTCGTGGGTATCGAACTCAGTGACAGCCGCGCCCACTACGCCGCGACAAAGCATGCCCTTGAAATCCACAAGCGGCCCATCGAAAGTGACTTCTGGCAGACCGGTTATAAAAATTATTTCGACGCCGTGACCCTGTGGGATGTGATCGAGCACGTCAACTACCCGGTCCAGACACTGCAGGGCGCGGCGAACGTCCTGAAGCCGGGTGGACTGCTGTTGATCGACACCCCCTGCCGGGATAGTTTTTATCATCAGGTCGGCGAGGCCACATATCGCCTGTCGGGTGGAAGGTTTCCCACATTCCTGAATGCAATGTATTCGTCGCATCTGTTCGGTCACAAGCAGATCTTCTCCACCACCGAAATGAAAGATATTTTTATATCAAGTGGTCTAGAGGTCATCGAACTGCAGAAATTTCATGAGCTGTCATTTCCGTATGAGTTCTATTTGAAAAAACTGCTTCGTTCACAGGCACTTGTGAAGGCATCCCTGCCCGCGGTGACAGCTTTCTTCTGGCTGTTCAAGATCCGCAACAAGATGCTGGTGATCGGGAGAAAATCGTAACCGTCATTGCGAGCCGTCCGCTTTCAAGCGGCGGCGAAGCAATCTCACCCTAAATTGATCAATTGCTAATCGTAAATGAGATTGCTTCGTCGGACTACGTCCTCCTCGCAATGACAGTAAGAATAAGAGGAGAGACCAACTTTATGAATGGTAACGGTTACATCCCCCGCCGTGCAATGAGCATTTACGCGCATCCCGATGATCAGGACTTCAGCGTTGCCGGCACCCTCGCCAAATGGGCCCGCCTCGGCACGGAGGTCATTTCGGTCGTCATTACCAGCGGCGACTCAGGCTCGAACGATCCAGCGATGGATGGCAGCCACAAAAAAGAACTGGCAGAGTTGCGCGAGCAGGAGCAGCTCGCGGCGAACGCCGTGCTTGGCGTCAGGCAAACGATCTTCCTGCGCTACCCGGACGGGGAACTGGAACCGACAGTTGCCTTGCGCAAGGACCTGACCCGCATTATTCGCCAGCTCAAGCCGGATGCCGTTCTGACAGGGAATCCCGAAGCGTGGTTCTATGGCGATGAATATGTCAACCACCCCGACCATCGCGCTGCGGCCCAGGCGGCTTGCGCGGCGGTCTTCCCGTCAGCGGGGACTCGGCTCATTTTCACGGACCTGCTGGCGGCTGGGTATGAGCCGCACGAGGTCAAGCGGCTCTACATCCACGGCACGGACAAGGTTAACACCTGGGTCGATATCACCGAAACGCTCGAACTCAAGATCAAAGCCTTGCAGCAGCACGCCAGTCAGGTCGATCCGGCCGAGGTCGAAAAGTGGATGCGCGAGTGGGCGGAAGAGGAGGCGAAGGGCCAGGAAATGAAATATGCCGAAGCGTACAAAGTGATGATCCTGAAAAAGGATGAAGAGGAAGGGGAAGAAGAAAAAGCCGGCACCTAGCGGCTTTTTCGGGAGTGTCTAAAAGAATGGGCTAAAACTTCCTTTGCCACACACCTGTCCCGGGCGCAGGTGCCGGGGGAGATCACTGAGTTCTCTGAGAAAAAAACTCAAAGGTGTCTGTGGACTCTGTGGCTAAGCCCACGGAATTGGACACTCCCGCTTTTTCAGGATCGTTTATCCGATATGGGCATTCGTTTATAATTTGCCGGGCCTTTCCATGATTCTCATACATTGTAGAAATATCCAAGAATCGCTCCTATGACAAATCAAAAACATGTAATGCTGCTTCTTCGCGTGAACCTGGCCCTGGTATTCGCAGAGGGTCTGCTGGTATTGTGGTCCTATGTCAGGGAGCCAAGCGAGCCGGGTTCGGCAGTCTTCCTGGGCTTTTCCTATTCGCGCCTGGTTCTGATCCTGCTGGTTTTGTTTTTCCTGTTAACAATTGCCTTTTTGCTTTTTCACTCGTTCAAAGATTCCCGGCGGACTCAGGCAATTGAAAAATTCCTTACAGGGCTGGCAAGTCAAAAATTGGTGTTATGGATCCCTATCCTGTGGTTGACCATAGCTTATGGTTTGCTTTTTTTATCCGATCACCAGCTAGGGTCCCTGGCATCCTATCGAGGACGCTTACTGCCAATTTTCCTGTGGCTGGCCGTGCTGGCAGTCCAGTTCCTTCTCTCTGCAATTTACATTCAAGGAATTAATCCAGAAGTGTCCCGCGACCATCGAAGTATGCTCCGGGCATCCCTGGTCATCTTCATCTTATTCGGGCTCCTGACGCTGGGAATACGATTAACAAGGATCGGCTTGACTCCCGATGAAGTTTACTGGCAGGGACCCGGTACCCCGATTTTATTGCAGCAAGTCTTTCTCGCTATCCTTGCAGGTGCATTTTTCGACCTGCTCATAGAGCGCACTAATTTTGGAAGATCAGCCAGATTCGACGCGATTGTTTCCGTAGTTCTGTGGGGATTGACCTGCATCATTTGGTTAAATCAGTCTGCAGATCTTACGTGGTTCTCTATGAAACCGACAGCACCCAACTATCAAAGCTATCCTTTCAGCGACGCGCTTGTTTATGATCATGCAGCACGTGAGTATCTGATCGGCAAACCTATCTCAAGTGATTTTTGGGTGAAACCACTCTATGCATTTTTTCTTACCGGTCTTCACGTGTTTGCAGGAGAAAACTATACCCTTTTAACATCCCTACAAGTAATTTTTTTGGCTGTCATTCCAGTGTTTGCATATCTGCTGATAGTACGCCTGGGAAGCAGGACTGCTGGTTTGATCATGGCATTGCTGCTTATGCTACGTGAGCACAATGCCTTAATGCTTTCCAATGTAATTCAAGTTTCTCATGTAAAGCTATTATTGAGTGATGTCTTTGCAATGGGGTTGATGGTTCTATTGCTCTGGGCATTCTTTCATTGGGGGGAAAAGCCGGGAGAACGTCGCGTCATGCCTCTGGTTTTGGGCGGGATATTGAGCCTATTGGTTCTGACCCGGGGGCATCCCATTTTTCTTTTGCCGTTTCTACTTTGTGCAGTCTATCTGGGCCCAGTTCCACATTTTCGCCTGCGCTGGGAAGCAGTTGTGCTAACATTTTTGGGCTTCCTCATCGCACTATTGCCCTGGCTTTGGCGCAATTATGAACTGACGGGGAAACTGGCCTTTCAATTCACAGACTCTCCATATAGCGCCCAAATTTCAAATTTATATAGTTCCACACCCAGACCTCTTGACCCTGAAGATCTGCCTCCCAGATATTCAGGCGAATCAGATTCTGCCTATTACGATCGTTTGCAGAAACAGGCAATCAGGTTTACATTGGATCACCCTGATCAAGTAGCAGAGTTCATATCGGCTCATTATTTCCATAATTTAATTTTCAGTTATATTTACCTGCCTCATTCGTTCCGGATCGAGGGTATAAAGGATTATGTAAAAACAGAGCCTTTCTGGAATTTTTGGCAGGGTAATCTCTCGACGGAAGGACAAGTGTTATTCTTTATTAATTTGAGCATGGTGGCACTTGGGTTCGGGTACTTATGGAAACAACACAAACATCTTACACTTGTCCCGCTGTTCTTTGGGGTTGGTTATAACCTCAGTGTCTCGATCGGCAGACTTTCAGGTTGGCGTCTTATTCTTCCAGCAGACTGGATCACACTTATCTACTATGCAGCTGGTTTAACGCAGTTTTATCATTTGCTCCAAGCTTTTGTAAATCGAGAGGTAAGTCCTACTCCTCAGGAACATAGAACGTCGGATATTATTCATCCTTTAAAACGCCTCCCACTGATCGGATTCACCCTGTTTTTCCTGACCCTTAGTATGGCACTGACAAAAGGGCACATATTGTTCTCGCAGCGCTATCCCGATAAATCAGTCTCGCAACTCAAAGAAGATTATAACAAGGCTGCAAATATCATCCCATCGTTAATTCCCAGCTCCCTATTGGACGATTTTCTCAAAACGGATGGCGCTGTGATCGTTTATGGACAAGCGCAAAATCCTTCTTTCCTCGTGTCTGATCAAGAGGAGTTAAAGGGTGTCTGGTCGGTCTTCTATTTCTGGCCCCATTACCGGCCCCAGCCATTCTCGCGGGTCATTTTCAACCTGAGCGGACCAAAATCGGCCGGTGTTGTACTGCCAATGGAATCACCACCTTCCAGTTTCCCGGACGGTGCAGACGTGATCGTGATTGGTTGTTGGGCTGAATCGGGTGAAATTAACGCATTGGCAGTTCTTATTCAGGGTGAAATGCCCACCCATTACCTCAGCGAACCTTTCCCCGCGCCGACCTGTTCGGTTCCAGCGCCCTAAAACACCAAATGGCCGATCAGGGCCGCGACAACCGTCAGTGTGATGTTATCCACGTCCTTGAACGGCAGTGACTCGACGACCGTCGCGCCGAGCGCGATCCAGGTGACGGGTAAAAGGAAGCGCGCGACAGGTCCGCTAAAGACCCCGGCCCAGACGTAGATCGCAAAGATGAACATGGTCAGCAGCCAACCGCCGAGAAAGACGCTGGATGTCCCGGCGACGCTCTTTTCCGGGGACCAGGGCAGCTTCGGCGAGTTGACGCGGCGCCCGACGATATCGGCGATCCCATCGCCGCCGCACATCATCATCAGCGCCGGGATGCCGATCAGCGAATCCTTCCAGTAGATCAGGGTCACCGCGACAAAGACGATCCCGTAGAACAGCGGACCGCGCAGGATCTCACGCCGGTCACCTGTGCGCGACATCGCCTTGACCGCGGCTTCATCTTTGATGGCCCCTGTCCCCACCAGCGCGAATTGAACGGTAATGAGCAGGGGAACCAAGGCGGCCAGCCAGCGGGAGATCGGCGCGTCGGGGAACATCAGCCAGCAGAGGACGAAAATCGGTCCTGTGCCGATGTGGATGAGCTTGCGGCTGGTCTTGCTGTCGATCCAGCCACGATGGGCAATGAAGTCCATCAGGCGGAGGAAGGTAATGGCGATAGCGAAGGTGAGAAGGGTGGCGAGGTAGGGATTCATGGATTTGTCCTGTGGGAGCACAAAGTGTGCTGACGTTGGGAATGGGTTTTCTTTTTTTAACACAAAATGCCGCGTTTCAGCGCGGCATCCTGCGGGATCTCGATAGCACTAGGATGTCTTTTCCAGGAGTCTCATCACCAGCGGAGCGGAAACCAGCCAGATCAGAAAACTCAGGGCGAGAAAGACGAACACCCACGCAACAAGATCACCGAGGGTATACACCGGCGAATCTCTGTTGATCATATAGAACGCTGAGAGGGTCAACGACAAGCCATAGATCAGCATGCCGGTATTCCGTCTCCATCGCAGGGGATCAACGGACGGATCCAGTTTGTCTCGCTGGTGATGCCAGACCGCGACAAAACTGACGATCATCGCCGCAGCGATCGATAGGACTTCTGCCCAGGCAGTTAAGATGTTTACGTTCAATTTGCCTCCTCTGGATTGGTTCTGTAATGATAGTTCGGACGAGTATAGAAGTAATTTGCAACCAGGACAATAGTAGAACTCGGGGAGGGATCAGATTGCATCGTTTGCCTTCAATTTCGCCAGTGCTTCCTACCTGTCATTCGATGGTTGCTTGCGGTCCCTCGGCGGTTGCTTCCTGTCGTTCGGCAGTTCCTACCTGCCATTTAGCGATTCCTACCTGTTCCCTGACGACTCCAATCGGCGTGCACAGCTTCACCTTTATTCGATTCTTGCCCAGGATCGATCGGTTTGATTGTTGAGTACCAACACATCGCCATCCTGACCTAAATTATAAGTCTCGGTCGTTTCCCTCTTATTCTTATCGACATAATGGATGGTACTGCCGTCGTAAGTAAACGTCCCGCTGTTGCCTGCAACGATCTCATTGGTACTGTTATTCCTGGCCTCAACGGAATAACTGCCGTCTGCATTGAACACCAATCGCTCTGTGATCTCGGCCGTGCGACGTTCCCATGTACCGACGATCGTTTTTACCGGAACTACGAGGGTTGGAGTGGGCGGCGGCGCCTGTGTCGTCGGCATGGCCAGGGTGAATTTGGATGGCAGGCGTCCGAAGGCCTGATCGGCCAGGGAAGTGGCTGCAGCCAGCATCGCTTCCTCCGTCTGGCTGTCGGCGACGATCAGATTGATGTTAACCAGCGTCTGGCCGCGCGCCGCCACAAAGCCTCCCTGCCGCCGGTTCTGCGCACTGACCCAGACCCAATAAGCCACGTCATTTCCTTCGCCTTCCACCAGTTGTGCCGTCATCGTCGGGGCACCCTGGGAGATCGTCACCAGTTCGGTGAAGAATCCCCTGTAATCCATACTCTCCGCCAGCGACCTCAGCTTGTTCACGCCAGACTCGTCCAACTGGACGCTCCCGAAACCCAGCATCATCATCTGTCCCTGCAAAATGCCGCTGGTCTCCTGATCCTGAGCCGCGGCCGCCGACACCATGTAGAGGGCATCGCTGGCATTGCTGTAGGCACAGGCCCCGTTCATGGGGCTGGCCGGGCCAACGGGCTGACCCAAAATGGCTTCCGCTTCCGCTGCCGTGACCAGTGTACAGGGGTCCAGGCTGGCGGAGGGCTGAGCCATGTCTGGGACCGGGGTTGACGATGGCTGGGCATCATCCGGCACCGGAGAGGCCTGTACGGCAACCGTAACTGTCGACGGCTGCACGGTAGCCGTAGCCAAAGAGGAAGTTGTCACCATGTTGCAGGCCAGGGAGCCGATCACCAGGAGGGACAGTGCGGCAATGTTCACCTACATGTTCATCGTTGTTATCCTTTTTGAGGGCGTCGGTCAGGTTTTGATTTGCGGAGATTTTCATCCGGCTGACCTTTGGTCGCATGAGTCAAAGCGGACCTGTTGATTATCCCATCGCATACACCATAATCCGGTTCCCCTCGCATTGCCATAGGATATTGATACTAACAACCAACGATGAAGATGACTTTTATTGTCGGATCGTTAAGATTTTTCATATAACGCAAAATGCCGCTTGTCAGGCGGCACAATCAAAAATCGTCAATCAACAATCGCAAAACGAAAAGGTGGGCCCAGCAGGATTCGAACCTGCAACCAAAGCGTTATGAGCACTCTGCTCTGCCATTGAGCTATAGGCCCTTTTTAAGTGTCAAGTGCCAGGTGTTCCAGTATCATGTGACACTTCGATACTTGACACCTGACACCGAGCATCAGAGCGGGAGACGGGATTCGAACCCGCGGATATCAGCTTGGAAGGCTGACGCCTTACCACTTGGCGACTCCCGCGTGCGGTCAAAATTTTACCACAATGATGTTTTGCCGTCATTGCGAGCCCGCTGGTTGAGTAGCGCCGAAGGCGCGTACACTTGCACCCGATTTGCTTAGCAAATCGTGCGTTTGGTGCAGTGCAGGTGTCGAAACCACAGGGCGAAGCAATCTCACATAGAATTCTCAAATGAGATTGCTTCCTGAAGGCTCGCAATGACGAATCTTATCCTACCACGCAAATGCCTCCGGTGATTCGCCGCCGGGACCGGGCCAGATCTCGTCCAGTTTTTCCATATCCGCTTTGCTGAATTTGATCTTCAACGCGCGCAGACTGTCCGTCAACTGCTCCATGGTGCGCGGACCGATGATCGGCGCGGTCACAACCGGGTTCGCCAGCAGCCAGGCCAGAGACACGTCCGCAGGTTTCTCCCCTTTTTGCTTGCAGAACTTTTCATGCTGACCCTGTTGGGCTGCGTATTTCTTCATATCCTTCGCAACACCCTCTTCTGCGCGGCGGCCGGCTTTCTCCTTGCCCAGCGCCCCGGCCAGCAATCCGCCCGCCAGCGGACTCCAGGGGATCACGCCCATACCGTAGTCGCGGCAGGCGGGGATCACGTCCATTTCGGCGGTGCGGTCCTTGAGATTGTAGAGGCACTGTTCGCTCACCAGTCCGAGGAAGTGACGTGACCTGGCAATCTCATTGGCTTTGGCAATATGCCAGCCGGCAAAGTTGGATGACCCCACATACAGGATCTTGCCCTGCTGGACGAGTGTTTCCATGGCCTGCCAGATCTCCTCCCAGGGCGTATTGCGGTCGATGTGATGCATCTGATAGAGGTCGATGTAGTCTGTCTTCAGCCGCTTGAGCGAACCCTCCACACTCTGGCGAATACTCAGAGCTGAGAGCCGCGACTGGTTAGGCCAGTCGCCCATCCTGCCATAGACCTTGGTGGCGATCACCGTTTTCTCGCGTCTGCCCCCGCCCTGCGCAAACCAGCGACCGATGATCTGCTCTGTTACGCCCTCGCCGGTCTTCCAGCCATAGACGTTGGCAGTATCGAAGAAATTGATGCCGAGGCCGAGTGCCTTGTCCATGATGGCAAATGAATCTTCCTCAGTCGTCTTCGGACCGAAGTTCATCGTGCCCAGACATAAACGAGACACCTTCAAACCTGTGCGGCCAAGTTGAGTGTATTCCATGTTTCCTCCAGGAATATCTTCGTCATTGCGAGCCCGAACAGAGTGAGGGCGTGGCAATCTCATGTTAGTCGGTGAGGCGAGATTGCTTCGCCGCCGCTTCGTCTTCGGATCTCGATACGCTTCGCTACTCGATCCTCCGCTCAGCGCGATGCGGCTCGCAATGACGTTGATAACGTTACTGATTCAAATCTTCCGCCGTTGCTTCCATTTGCCGCAGGAGCAATGGCGCATGTCCCTCAGTGAGATCCGGGTGGCGGATCGTATCGAACATATCGCGAAAACCGTCTGCCAGCATGATCCGCACGCGCCGCCAGGAAGCCAGCTGTGGTGTCGTCTCGCCCTGCGAAAGATATTTCACCGCCTCCGCCCACTGGGGATGGCTCCCGGAATAATCGCCAAGCAACGGCATCGTCGAGTCGCGCAGTGGGAAGAGCCCAGTGCTCTGCACCCAGCGGGCCTGATTCTCGGCAGAGAGCATCCAGCGCATGAAAAGCCAGGAGGCAAGCTGGGTGACGTCGTCCGATTCGAACATGATGAACGACGAACCATAAACGACCAGCGCGTCCTGCTCGTCGCCGGGGAATTTCAACACGGTCCATTCATCCGTGTTGTTCGCGGCGGAGAAGGCGCGGCTCTGATCGGGAAAGTCTTCGAGGCTGGCTGTTATAAATAAAGCCTGCCGCTCCGCGAAGCGCTCAGACACGCTCAGGTCCGCCGAAGGGACCCAGGCACAGCTCTTTAGCTGCAACGCTTTTACGAATCGAAAGGCAGCAATGTTGCCTGGCGTCAGGAAACGATAACCATCCTCCTCCTGCACGCCGCCACCGAAGGCGATCATCCAGGAAAGCGGCGTCATGGGATGCGTGTCGATCAGCCAGCCGCCCAACGCGTCGTTGTTCGGGTCCGGGTCCGCCACCAGGGCTTTGTGCGCGGCACATGTCTGTTCTTCGAACTCGGCGGAGGTCGCGGGCGGAGAGTCGAACCCGAGTTCGCGCGCCCAGGTCTGGTTGTAGAGCAGGAAGCGGGCCGTGCGCTGCGCGGGGACGCCGAAGCGTTTGCCGTCCACCTCATCCTGGTTCCAGATCACGGACGGGAAATCTGAAATCTCGACCGAGGTCAAGCCATACAGCGGATCGCTCACATATGGATTCAAATCCACCACGTGGTCTGCCCACTCCAGAGCATGTTCGGGAAACGCGATCACAACATCTGGATACGAAGAGTCCTCGAACGCAGCATCCGTTTGCTGGAACAACTCGCTGTAATTTCCCTTCCCTTGTGTGCTGACCACGATGTCCCATTCATTTTCCGTATTGAACTTCGAAACCTGCGTCTCGAACAACGTCGCCTCCGCGCCGAACCAGGGATGCCAGACCCTGACCTGCGCGCCGCGCAGCGCCTCCTTCTCGACCTCCAGGCTGCTCGCCGCGGGAAGAGGCGTCTTCGTCGCTGAGGCGTTTTTTGTTGCCTTCGGGCGCGGGGTATGGGTTGCATCCGTGGGAACGGAGGGTGTACAGGCCGAAAGCAGGAACAGGATCGAAAGGATGGCGATGTAAGCTTTGCGGAGGAAGAGCATCAATAGCCTACCATCGGGATGGGAGTGAAGAGCAGGAAGAAAATCAGCAATACAAGGAAGCCAAGCCCGCGGCGTGTGTCGTCCAGCGGGGTAATGTCATCCAGCGGCGTCGTGCGGACATTTCCCAGCCAGAACAAAATGAATACCCACAACAACCAGCTGTAATTGAACGCGCTGAAGGAAAAGCTCAATAAGGCTGG
>DASTJG010000458.1:0-5813 GCA_035716785.1 Anaerolineales bacterium | reverse complement strand
TCGAGAGGCAGCGAATCATCCACCTTCAGACGTTCCATGAGATTCTCGACCTGCGAACCACCCTGCAAGCGCATGAGCTCATCTAGAAGCGACAGATAAAAGCGTGACGAACCGGGGTCGCCCTGACGGGCAGCACGACCGCGCAGCTGGTTGTCGATGCGGCGGGCTTCATGCCGCTCAGAGCCGATCACATGCAAGCCGCCCAGTTCCTTGACGCGTTCCATGTCTTCGAAGTATTGCAGGAAGAGCTTGACCTCGGCATCGTAAATGCCGTAGTTCTCCGGGTCGACCTTCTGTAACGCTGCACGCCGTTCTTCCTGAGTCATATCAAAGGGATTCTCGTGGCCCGCTTTGCCCAGCACGCGATTGACGGCCGCGATCACCTCTTCCGCCAGTTCCCCGCCCAGCTTGATATCGACACCACGACCTGCCATGTTGGTGGCGATGGTCACGGCGCCAAATCCACCGGCACCTGCGATGATCTGGGATTCCTCCGTGTGCTTGCGGGCATTCAACACATTATGAGGCACACCGCCCTGCAGGACTTTCTTGAGACGATCAACATCCCGTTCTTCAAGCTGGAGAATATCAAGAACGACAGGCAGATTAGACGGATCTTCGGGGTTGATGTTTGTCAAACCATACGGTTGGATGAACTTGCGTAACGAATCCGGCGTTACCTTTTCGAGAGGCTCGTTGAAAGGCTGCAATTCGGGGATGAGACGTCCATCTTCTTCGCGTTTGTTTGCATCCATCCAGACGTGCCGGACGAGGGCAACCTGGATCAAACGGCGGACAGGTTCCGCCTTGAGACGGCTCGACAGCAGTTCGGATGATTCAACGGAGGTGGTCCCCACCAGCATCGGACGTCCGCGCGTATGCTCGCGCACGATATCCTTCACAATGGAGCGCAGCTTTGCCTCGACAGTTTTATAGATGATGTCCGGATAATCCTTGCGGCGATAGAAAAGCGGGGTTTGCGCGTTGTCTTCGCGTTTAGCGAAGTACGCGTATTGATAGCCTTCCTCATCTTTCGTTTTGACTTCCATCAGCGAGGCATCGTTGCCGAAAGCCTGATATTCCAAATTCGCAGGGATCGGCACCACTTCGAGGTTGTAGATCTTGCTGAACTCTTCCGCTTCGGTGAGGGCAGTACCAGTCATGCCTGCCAGCTTCTGATACATGCGGAAATAGTTTTGCAATGTGATCGTCGCGTAAGTCACATTCTCAGGCTCGATCTTGGCGCCTTCCTTGGCTTCCACCGCCTGGTGCAAGCCATCACTCCAGCGACGGCCCGGCATGAGGCGGCCCGTGAACTCATCCACGATGACCACTTTGCCGCCCTGCACCAGATAATCTTTATTGCGATGGAAGACGAACTGCGCGCGTAAAGCCTGTTCCAAATGACCTCGTAAACGCGCCTGTTCCGGGGTCACATCTTCGGGGCGGTCGGGATCCATAAGCGGCTGGCCCAACATTTGTTCCACGTGCGCCATCCCAACTTCGGTGATCGACACGTTGCGATCTTTTTCATTGACTTCATAATCTTCCGGTCGCAGCTGCTTGACAACCTGTGCCATCTTGCCATACCACTCCAGATTGCCCGAGGCAGGCCCGGAGATGATGAGCGGCGTGCGCGCTTCGTCGATCAAGACGTTGTCCACCTCATCGATGATCGCGTAATGATGTCCGCGCTGCACCCGGTCGTTCAGGCGCATCGTCATGTTATCGCGCAGATAATCGAAGCCAAATTCGGCATTCGTGCCATAGGTCACATCGGCTTCATAAGCCAGTCGTCGATCCACCATGCGCAGATAGCGTTGATCCTCATGCGGTGACTCGCGTTCGAAGTCAATCAGAAATGCCTTCTTGCCGTTCTCCGTCACGGCGGCCATCTGCAAGACACCGACCGACAGTCCCAGCATATGATAAATGGGCGCCATCCAGCGCGCATCGCGCCGCGCCAGATAATCATTGACCGTGACAAGATGAATACCTCTGCCAAGCAACGCATTGAGATACACCGGGAGCGTCGCGACCAGGGTCTTGCCCTCGCCTGTGCGCATCTCGGCAATAGAGCCGCGATGCAGAGCGATCCCGCCGATCATCTGCACATCGAAGTGACGCAGTCCGATCGTCCGTTTGGAGGCTTCTCGGACTACCGCGAACGCTTCCGGCAAAATCTCTTCCAGCGCATCCTGGTACGCTTTGAATTGCTCTTTTTGCTCCAGCCCATCCAGGTTCCCAACGGATTCGGCGATCCGCTGGCGAAATTCGTCTGTCCTGGCGCGCAGGGCATCGTCACTAAACGCCTCGAATTGAGGCTCGAGTGAGTTGATCTGCTCCGCAATCGCGCGGAACTGCTCGATGGTCTTTTTATTGGGGTCACCCCCAAATATTTTGACAAAGTTTTTCAGCATTTTTACCTTTTCGCGGGAAGATTATACTGCCTCTTCTTCGAATATCCACATTGGATGTTATCCACGAATCTCCGCGCATATGCGCTAATTCCTAAACCATTCGCAACAATTTACGCAAATTCGTGGACTCATTTCTAACTTGTTGAAGCTGCAAGTGTAGCACGGGAGTATTAGCAAAATGTAAAAAGACGAGCGGCAAGGCATCTCGTTTCATCTTATGGTAAAATCGCTTCCGCCCCGAAGTGCGTCGGGACTTCGTGGAGGGATGGCCGAGCGGCTGAAGGCGCATGTCTTGAAAACATGTTTGGGTCACACCAACGTGGGTTCGAATCCCACTCCCTCCGCCAGTAGTGATGACTTCAGTCGTCCAAAACAAAAGCGACCAAAGTCGCTACTACACAAATTAGAATGACACTTGGGGAGGTGCCAGAGTGGTCGAATGGGGCCGCCTGCTAAGCGGTTACCGGGGCGAAATCCTCGGTCGCAGGTTCGAATCCTGTCCTCCCCGCCACTTGCAAGATACGCTCAGTTTCTGGGCGTATTTTGTTTTAACCGCGAAGAACGCGAAGGTAAAAGATAGAGGAAAAAAGCAAAAAAATTACTTCAGACTTAACTTCATCCCCAGGTGTGATCCTTCAAATCCCAGCCGTTCATAAAAGCGATGCGCGTCGAGGCGGGTCTTGTGAGTTGTTAGTTGAACAACATGCGCGCCGCGCTGCCGGGCGCGTTCCATGGACCATTTCATCATCTCTCCCCCAATCCCCTGGCTTTGAAAGCGCTTATCCACCCGCACCGATTCAACCTGCGCCCGCAATCCGCCCTGAAAGCTGATGGATGGCAGGAACATGAGGTGGAGGGTGCCGATCACATCCCCATTCCGCTCAGCAACGATCAATTCGTGGTTCGGATCCCTGTCGATCTGCTCGAACGCCAAATGATACGATTCAGGCAGCGGGTTTTCGCAGCGTTCGCGCTGGCTGCCAAGGTCATCATCTGCCAGCATCCGCACAATGGCTGGCAAATCGGCGCGCCTCGCCAGGCGAAAGAGAACATCCTGTGATGTCATTCGCTTCTGTCCTGATTTGTCAACTCCATGTACTGGGGGTTTCCGCGGATGTAAGCCGCCGCATAGGAACACATGGGTATTACCCGCAGCGAATTCTGTTTCGCGTATTCCAGACTGGCATCCACGATCTTCCCCGCGACGCCTTGCCCTCTGAACTCGGGATGAACCCCCACATGTGTGATGACAAAATTTTTACCGTCCCTGATGTAATCCAATTTGGAAAGATGCTCGTCGATCCAAACCTCAAATCTATTTTCTGCTTCGTTGTGAGTCACTTTCAGTTGTCCCAAATCCACCTTCATGAAACCTTCCTCTCTAGCGCTTCTGTTTTTCTCGAGCAAACACTGCAATATATTCCATGATGATCTTCAGCGCCGCGAAAACTGTCGCTTCTGAGGGATCGATCGGCGGTGAGACCTCGACCAGGTCCAGCCCAACCAGTGGAAGTCCCTGCATCGACTTGATCAATGTGATCACATCGCGGGAGGTCAAGCCGCCTGCTTCAGGAATGCCTGTGCCAGGCGCACACCGCCCCGGCGGGTCGGTGCCGGGGAAGGCCGGGTCGAGACAATCAATGTCCAGCGAAATATGGACAGCGTCACACAGGCTTAACTTACTATATACGCTGGAGGCGACGCTTCGCATGCCGCGCTCAGCGATCATCGCGGCGGTGTAAATATTGAAACCACCATTTTCGATCAGACCAATTTCCTGATCCTCCCAGGAGCGCACGCCCACCATGCAAACATCCCAAGACTCGAACCCGAATTCCATGGCACGTCGCAGGACACAGGCGTGCGAAAGTTTTGATCCCGTGAACACATCACACAAGTCGGGATGCGCATCCACCCACAGGATGCCGAGGCGCTGGTCCTTGTAACGCTCGCGCTGCGCTTCGAGAACAGGAATGCTGATCGAATGGTCGCCACCGAGGACGATCGGCACATTGGGAAGAGTGGACACTTTTTTATAGACTGCCGAGAAGTCGCGCGCCAGATCATTAATGGGAATATCGCCCAGATCACAAACGCGGATGCCGCCAAGCCGGGTGCGGTCTTCACTGAAAGGAGTGGAATGTGTGGACCAAAATCGAATCCGCTCGGGAGCAAGCGCCGCACCTTTGCGCGCACAGGCAGATCCATCGTAGGGAACCCCGATCACCATGAAATCCGAGTCGGCGGGTGTAAAGTCTGGTCGGTGCAGGTCAGCCCAAAGTCCATGAGTGGAGGCGGGATCGGTCATAGATTCTCCTTTTCGAGGCTATTGTATCGCATCCGTTTTAAAATAAAACGAACAGTGAATCCTCACTGTTCGTTCACTTGCCGGGACCGGTCGATTCTTATTTTGAATTGATGAACGCGATCAAGGCTTCGATCTCGGTCTCTTTTAGTCCCAGGTTTGGCATCTTTGTATCTGATTTCACGGAGGCAGGATCTTTCAATCTCATCCGCAGGACTTCCTCGTTACCGCTAAATTTTGTAAGATTGGGAGCGCCCATTTCGATCGTCCAATATTCAGGACTGCTCGCTGCCTTGCTGTTGTAGTGACACGTGATGCAGCCTTTCGCGATGAATAACTGCCGACCCATTTCCACCTGCGAGACGGATGCTTCGACAGGCGCTTTGGAGGCTGACTTGCTTTGCGCCTCAGCTTCCAGTGCGGTGGCTCCCGTTATGAATGTGCCGATACCGATCAACAGGCAAAGCCCCGTTAAAGCTGCAGCCCGGCGGCTCTTCCATCGAAATGCAACAACAAGTCCGATGAACGCGATCCCGAAAACCAGCCCGCGGACGATCATCAGCCACGGAACCGTCACTGGTTTCGGTGCTGTCGCCGGCTGGCTGACAACGCTCGGGGCAACGACACTCAATGTCGGCATGAGTTGATCCATCGTGAACGCCTGGATGGACCATCTCCATTCCCCTTCCTTCGGGAATGTCAATGTTGCAGTGTAATGTCCGGGTTCACCATCGGGTTCGGCATGAACCACGAACTCCTGCTCTTTATACAAGTTGGCAGTGATGGTGGGGTCAAGTCCGCTCATTGGCGTCCGGCCATGTTGTAGAACAGTGAAGCCAATCGTGAGCGGCTCACCGGCTACTACACCTGTCGGCAACTCATCCAGCGTAATGACTGCCCAGCCTCCTCCGAACGCAGGAAACGCAAACACAAGGGCGAGAAGCAGTGCCAATCCAATCGAAATACTAAATCGAGAAACCATGTCAACCTCCAATCAATAAATTTGAAACATCCATTAATTAACGAGCGGCCGGCTGGCGGAACCAGGAAGCAAGCAGCAGGATGACTGCTAAAGCAGTGGTAATCAC
>DASTJG010000457.1:0-10456 GCA_035716785.1 Anaerolineales bacterium | reverse complement strand
TCCTGCATTTGCTGTTCGAAGCGATCTATTACGATTTCGATAAGAAGCGCATGGTCCGGTTCAAGCCCCTGGCAGAGTATGCACCGATCTTTCAACTTGCCGCGCCGTTCTCCGGCTGGACCGAAAAAGAGGGATTTGTTTTCAGCACCTCCAGTTAAATTATTGACATGCGATTCGCGCAGTGCTATACTGCGCCGAAATCAAATATCGGCACGTAAGTTTGTCTTTAAACGATGAGAGCCCACTGGTTCAGAGTGGACTCTCGTCAGGACAAACTTCCCATTTGAGTCAAAACGTAAGTTTGTCCATCAGCGGAGAGGGCGGGATTTGAACCCGCGTTGCCTTTCGGCAAACACGCTCTCCAGGCGTGCGCGCTAAACCGGACTACGCGACCTCTCCTTGTTTTGAGCGACGGGATTATACCAGAAATATAAGATGGCTCGGAAACCTCCGAGCCATCTTTATAAAATTTCTTCACCACAAACCATTCGCGCTTCGACTTCGTGCTCCGCTCAGCGCAAGGTTGATCAGTTATCCAGCGCGCCCTGATTGACCCAGTCCGTGAGCAACTGGACTTGAGGCGGCGTCAGCTTAGGTCCGCGCTTGGGCATTTTCTGACTCACGACCAGCTCGACCAACAGGCTATTGGTGGCATCCCCCGCGGTAACCACGGAACCGTTGTCGGAACCAGCCATTAGCGCGGCATGAGTCTTCAAGTCCAGCCCTTCCTGTGTCTTCTCCCCGCCGTGACAGTTGACACAGCGACTCTCAAAGATGGGAAGAATATCATTTGTAAAACTAACAGTCGCGCCTTCCACCGCGGGCTGAGTGGCTGCCGCGGGTTCCGTAGGCGCGGCGGTGTCGGCGGCCGGTGGGGGATCTGGTGGCGCTTCGGTGGCCGGAAGCGCTTCCTCAGTCGGCTGTGATGTGGGCGAATTGGCAGGCTGAACCCCACAAGCGGATAACACTCCGACGATCAAAATAAACAGTATGATCTTTGTGTACATTGACTTCATTTTGTTTACTCCTAAAAACCGTATAGAATAACGCCACCTAGAAATGCAAGGACAAGCGCAAGTGCAAAGCTAACACCGTACGATGCAACATATAAAAAACGATTGCCCTTCAGGAACAGATCCGGGTTGCGATAACGGACGATGCTGATCCCTCCGGTAAGAATGAATAAGAGTGTGGCAAGGATGATTTTTGTGCCTGCATTCGGCGCACCGCTGTCATAGTTTTTTGCGTTATCCATAATGCCGGTGAAACCTGCTGCGAGCGTGCCCAGGGCAGCGAGCACGATGTTCGCAAAGGCAGTCTGTTCCAGCGAGGCGTTTTTCCTCCAATAGGCCAGCAGGATGAAAAGGAACGCTGCACCGGTAAGGGCGATGGGGAAATGCACCAGCATGGGATGTGTGGGATGCAATTCCGTCAGGGCGCGAATCAGGCGGTTGATGAATTCCATGTTCTCTCCTCTTAATTTTCTGCAAGGCCCTGGTCACAGCCAGGGCCTTCTGTCATTAATATACGTCTGTAATTGATGGATTGGATGTAATAAAAATGTTCTTTATTACTGTAACATTTTCTAAGAACTTACTCATTTTCCCCGTTTGAAGAACTACGTTCCATGGGCTGGCGGGTCAAACGCCAGCCGCTGCGCGCGAACAGTCAATAGATGAACCGGGCGATCAACGCGAGGACTGCGCGGCGGCAGTTGGACGTTTGGATTGATTAAGAACATTGGCATCATCGCCATCTTCGTTGTATTGGTCGCCGTGCCGAAAAATTTGATGCGGAGAAAACCCAAACCCGCACCTGCTGAGGAGAATAAAAAAGGAGGTGTTCCAACGAACACTTCCTTTTGGTTTAAAGATTCATGCTTGGTTTTTCTTCGGCAATCGGATGATTACCTTCAGACCTTTTCCCTTTTCCCCTGCGGGGACGATGTCGCTCTCTGCCGAGACCTGCCCGCCGTGCGCCTGGACAATGGACTTGGCGATCGCCAGCCCCAGCCCGGAGCCGCCATTGTAGTCCTCACGCTGGCGGGATGCGTCTGTCCGATAGAAGCGTTCGAAGATGCGCTCAAGCTCCTCCGCTCTCAAACCGGGCCCACTGTCTTGTATAGCCAGTTCAACCTGATTATTGACTTCCCTTGCAGAAAGGATGACCCCGCCTCCTTCGGGAGTATGGCGCAGGGCATTGTCCAAAATGTTCGTGAGCACCTGAGTCATTCGGCCCGGATCCACTTCAATGGGGGAAAGAGGCGAATCGATGTCGAGGTCCAGGGTGACATTCTTCCGCTGGGTCTGATACTGATACAGCGCGGCCACCTCCTGAAGGAGTCGTTCCGGTTCGATGACTTGCAGGTTCATAGTCAACTCACCTGCATCTGCCAGGGATAATATTCGCAGGTCATTTACCAGGTGTTCAAGCCGCGTCGCTTCCTCGCGGATGATCTCAAAGTTTTCCGGTGTAGGCGGCAGGACGCCGTCATGGACGGCCTCGGCATGCCCGAGGATCAGGCTCAACGGCGTGCGCAATTCGTGCGCAATATCGGCCGTCATTTGTTTGCGCGCATTGATCGAGCGTGAAAGCTCGGCGCTCATCCTGTTGAAGGCTTTGCCCAGCTCGCCCAATTCATCATTCGAACGGATGGGAACCTGCTGTGAGAGGTCACCCTGTGAAACGGCGTGTGTGGCTTGCGTAAGTTCACGAATGGGCGAGGTAAGGCTGCGTGAGAGCAAAACGCCCAGAAGGAGCGCGATTGCTGTAGTGACCAGCGCGCTGTAAATCGTAAATTGAGTTGTGCGATTGATAAAAGTCCGTTCAGGAGAATTTTCATCGAAGGGAGGCTGTGAGAAGATCAGGTAACCCACCGTTTTGCCCTCCACCCGAATGGGAGTACCATGCCCGATCGCCTCTTTCGGCAGGGTGACGCCCAGTTTGAAGTCGGAACCTGCGCGAATAACTTTTCCATATTGATCGGTAACGGTCAGTGGGTTGAAAGGTTGTTTGGGAGGATTGTTATCCGGCGCGGGATAGCGCATGAAAAGTTCGGCCCGCTCGATGCCATCCCATGAGCCTTGTATCAAGTAATAATCCTGGAGCGTTTCCATCAATGTGGAGCGACTATTGTCCTCGGTGAATCGTCGGAATTCCCGATTTGTAGTGTAACGAATAAAGAGGACGATCAACAGAATGCTGATCAGACTGATACTGAGGAAGGACAAAACAAGCTTTAGTGTAATGGAGCGCATGAGGATCACTCTCTCTTGAAGCGATAGCCGACACCATAGACGGTTTCGATGTATTGCGGATCACGCGGCTCCGCTTCGATCTTGCCGCGCAAATTTTTGATGTGTGTGTCGATGGTGCGCTCATAGCCTTCGTAGCGTACACCCTGGATGATATCCAGAAGGTCCAGGCGGGAATAGACGCGCCCAGGGGAGGTCATCAGTGCGGTCAATATGTCGAATTCAGATGGTGTGAGGTCTACAAACTGCTGGGCAACTTTTACTGTGCGGGTATCGCGGTCCAAAACAATGTCGGCAGCTTTCAAGACTTTGGCAGAGGGTTGCGAGTCTCCTGTGCGGCGCAGGACGGCGCGGACACGTGCCACCAGTTCGCGCGGGCGGAAGGGTTTGGTGATGTAATCGTCCGCGCCGACTTCCAGACCGATCACCTTTTCTTCATCATCCACGCGGGCGGTCAAGAGGACGATCGGCGTATTGTTCTCGGCGCGATGCTTGCGCATGAATTCATAGCCATCCATTTCCGGCATCATCACATCCAGGACGATGAGATCGGGTTTTTCCCGGTGTGCCACAGTTAACGCATCCCTGCCGTTGTGAGCGGTTACCACGCGGTACCCTTCCTGCATCAGATAACTTTCGACCAGCGAGACCAGCCGCTTTTCGTCGTCCACGACCATGATTGTCTTCGACATAGTTCACCTTGCCAAACTCAGTATACCAACATCATTGATTCTTTCGTAGTAGCGACTTCAGTCGCCGATCAAACAACTGAAGTCGCTACTGCATTTTACAATCCTGCTTTTTCCTGCAGGTACTCGATCACAGCATTGATCAGCACCGGCAGGATGGTATTCTCGTTTGCCTGACGAGCCGCCTGCGCCGTAGCGATCTGATCCTCACTCATATTTTGACCGCCTCCATTGAACCCACCGCCGGGACCCCCTCTTTCATCGGGTGGCATCATCCCACCGGGAGGACCACCGCCTCCGGGGACAAAGCCTCCGCCGTTGTTCCTGGTGGAATTCTCATTCTGACTATTGTTCTGTCCGCCGTCCATAGCCATGCCTCCCCGTTCCTGCATGATGCTCATCATGTCTGCGCCTGTCAGGTTCATGGCAGTGATGGCTTGCATCTGCTCAGCTGTCATCGTTTCCTGGATCTGAGCGATCAATGCTTCCTTTTCCTGGTCTGCGGCTGTATCGCTATCCGATAGTGCTTGCATGGTCTGCCAGAGGGGCAGGAGTTCGGCAGCCTGTTCCGCGGTCACTGCTTGAGCGGTCCCTTCAAGTTTCAGTGTGCCGATGAGTAATTGGGTGGTGGCAGGCAACGCGCCGGCGTTGGGCCCGCCCTGAGGTGCGGAAGCGGGAGCGGCGGAGCGTGAAGCGCCGCAGGCGGTCATCAGCAGCGTGAGAATGACTATCGTTATGTAAGTTGTTTTTTTCATATTAGTTCCTTTTGGTTCCTTAGCTTTTTATTGATTTCCACAGTCGTAAAGTGATACCAGCATATTCCCTTGTGGTCCGCCTGAATTTTGGGGAAACCTGTTGTTTGGGCCTGTTGCTGCTCCACCAGAATTTGCTGTGGTGCCATCGGGCGCGCCGAAATTCTGGGTAGCTGTATTGAAGCCATCCACCGGTGTACACGCGGAGGCGACCCAGGCTGAGATATCGGAGTCCCCTCCAGGACCCCCGCCAGCCGCATTCCCGTAGATGTAGCGCAATTCTCCGGCACTTACCATGCGTGCCAGATCTTCTGCCGAGACCACATCATCCTGTCCGTTGAAGCCGCCCATATATAGAACGGGTCGTCCTGTGGCCAGGACATAGTCCGCGCCCTGCATGGCACTGGGTACCGCCATGAGGTATTTCATGTTCTTTGTATTTGCTTCCAGATAATCCAGCAACTCCTGGTCGATCCGTAAATCGCGCTGTTCCACCGGACCGATGTTCCCGCCGGAGTAGGCGCTTGGCAACGACTGGTTTTGACTCGCGCTCAGGTTGGTATACACAGACCAGATCCCGGGCGTGAGGAACATCGTCGCGCCAAGCAGCATGAAGCCGATCAAAAACGTGTGATGCGGTTTGCGATTGATCGCCATGATTGCCAGCGCCGTGAGTCCAATGATGAGGAGGCTGACTACTATGGAGAGCCACCACACATTTTGCACGAAGCTCGTTGCTGTATAAATTTGAAATGCGACAGTGCCTGTTACAGACAGTCCCAACAGGCTGATGGCGAGCCAGGGACGCGTGCCTGTCAGATCCCATATCTGACTGATCCCAATCGCGACCAGCGCGGCCAGCGGCGGTCCCATCATCGAGAGATAGTATTCGTGGAAGAAGCCGGCGATGCTAAAGAAGACGGCGCATGTGATCAGCCAGCCTCCCCAGAGGGTCAATGCCTGGTGTTTCGGCGAGAGCGGCCACTGCCAGCGCGACACAGCCAGGAGAATAATGCTGACCAGCCCAAACGGCAGAAGCCAGCTTGTTTCTTTACTTAATGGCGGAATGAACAGCCGCAAAGCCCCTGGATTCCCTGTGTTCATGAAACCACCGCCTGGACCACCGCCGGGACGCATGGCATTATTCCCGGGCTGACGATTGAACTGGGTCCAGTTTCCATTTGGCCCGGCTAAACCGCCTGGAGGATAAGGGAGATTGTTCCCATTGAGTCCGTTTCGCGGGAAGGGATTGGCATTGCCTCCATTTTGATTGGGTGGAAAGGGCATACCTGCTCCCGGAGCCTGTCCCTGGTTTTGCTGGCGTGCGAACCCACCAGGCGGGTTGTTACCGCGGCGCCCGAACATGCCCAGCAAACGATTGACGCCGTTGTAACCCAGGATCAGGTCTGTTTCTGAGTTATCGGAACTGCTGCCCACATAAGGTCGCTGGTCGGTGGGAGTTAAGTCAACGGCCACAGCCCAGGAGAAGGAAACGACGAAGAGCAATACAGAAGCCAGGGCCATCTTCCCTACTTTTTGTCCTATTTTTTCCGCAGAGCCCAGGAAGTACAATGCGTAGAACGCGGGCAGGGGCAGGTAGGCTTGGAGCATTTTGATGTTGAAGCCAATCCCCACCAGCATTGCGCCCAGCAGCAAATAACGAAGCCTGCCTGTTTCCGTCGCTTTGATGAATGCCCATGCCGCCAGAAGCAACGTCAGGATCAGCGTGCTGTCGATCGTGTTGTTGCGGTCGGTGGCGACGACGATCGGTGTGATCGCCAGAGCTAATGCCGCGACCAATCCTGGAACGGGTCCGAACGACCGGCGCACGAGATGATAGAGCACGATGACAGAGATTGTGCCCGCGAGCAGTTGTGGCAGCAGGACACTGAAACCGTTCACGCCCAAAAAGTAGGCGGAGATCGCCTGGAGCCACAACCCCACCGGAGGCTTGTCAATGGTGACCGAGCCGCCCGGTTCTGCCGCCACATAGAAAAAGTTATGCCAGGACTGGAGCATGCTCTTCACGCCAGCCGTGTAGTAATGGTTTGCATAGCCAAGCGAATCGAGGTTGGAAAAGCGTAAGATTGCGGCCAGCAATACAATCACAGCAATAGCAAGATATTCCAGCCTGCGCTCGCGTGATGACTGTTTCGCAGGGGTGGCGGCTGTTTTCAGTGGGGCTGTTTCCTGGAGTAGTAAATTCATGTTTACTTTTCTTAACTGCTTGTTGTTGCGGATGGCGTAACGGTAGTAGGAACTGGAGAAGGTGTGAAGGTGCTGGTGGATGGTATCGTTGTCGCAGTCGATGTACTGGTTGCTTCTTCTTCATCTTCCGATGTAGCAGTCACGGTTGGCGTGAGAGTGGATGCATCGTCTGAAACAACAATCTGGACATAGACATGTACACCAAACGTGCTTCCCGCCTCGTTCGCGAGGATCCAGTAACCGGTATAGGTTCCCTCGTCATCCGGTGCCGTCAAGTCGACGGAAACTTTGACCTGCTCCCCTGGAGCCACCGATGTATCGATCGTCGTTGTGGAACCATCCATGTCTTTGCCGCTCAAAAACGCAATTGTGTACTCCTCGCTCCAGGTGCAGCTGCCGCTATTTTGGAAGAGCCATGTTTTGGTAAAGGTCAAGCCGGGAGCAACGATGGTTCCATCCGGGATGGTCACATCGCTGATGAACGTGGAGTTATCACAGGCGCTCACGCTGGCTGCCGCAGCTTTTGTTGGTGCAAGAATGGTTCCGGCCGCAGGACTGGCGACGGAAGGCAAGGCTATGGGGGTTAGCGTTGGAGCGATAGTCGAAGTAGACACAACCGAAGCTGCCTGCGCAGTGACGGTCTGAGCCACGGACGTGTAAACGGCGGCAACCGATGTTTCGGCTGCCTGCGATTCTGTCCCACCGCAGGCGCTCAGGGTGATTGCCAACAGGAGTGATGCGAGAAGACGAAAATGATTTTTCATAGAATCGATGGCACTCGCTATTCGTATCTCAGCGCCTCGATCGGGTCGAGCTGCGCGGCTTTGTTGGCGGGGTAAAAACCGAAGAACGCACCGACGGTTGCTGCTGACCCAAATGCCAGCAGGACCGAACTCGGGACAAGGACGGTGCGCATATCGCTCAGTGAACCAAAAAGCAGCGCGCCGCCCATGCCCACGCCGATCCCGATCAACCCGCCGACGATGCTCAGCAGCAATGCTTCCGTGAGGAACTGCATGCGGATGTCGTCGGGCGTGGCACCGATGGCCTGGCGGATGCCGATCTCGCGCGTGCGTTCCGTCACGCTGACCAGCATGATGTTCATGATGCCAATACCACCAACAATGAGAGAGACACCTGCTACCCAGGCGAGTAAGGAGCGGAATGCCGCTGTTGTAGATTCTTGTGTGCTAATGATGTCCTGCTGAGTAGTGACCGTGAAGTCGAGCGAGTCAAGGCTCACTTCGTGGCGTTTTGCCAATAGAAGCTCAACCTGTGTAATCACTTCTTCAAGATCTGCGCCCTCTTCTGCCTCCACGTAAATCAGACGGACGCTGTCACCCATGATGCGGGCAAACTGTGATGGCGTAAATTTTTGAAAGACGACCGTGATTGGTGTATAGAGGCGTGAGTCGTAGTCCACATCGCCGACCGTTCCTTTTTCTGCCATCACACCGATGACTGTCAGCTTGGTTGTCCCGACAGTCACAACCTGCCCGATCGGATTGGCATCGCCGAATAATTCGGTGGCGAGGCTTGATCCAAGTACAACCACCTTTTGTTTCCGATCTACGTCCGTATCGTTGAAGTAGCGCCCCTGTGCCACTTCCATATCGCGCACAGAGGGGAAATCCGCGGTGCTGCCGAGGATGGTGATATCTTCGAGGGTCACGCCACTGTAT
This sequence comes from Anaerolineales bacterium, assembly GCA_035716785.1. GTDB lineage: Bacteria > Chloroflexota > Anaerolineae > Anaerolineales > Villigracilaceae > Defluviilinea. The sequence goes on along the minus strand of DASTJG010000457.1, from coordinate 1,871 downwards.
TTGATGGTTTCTGTAGCTTGTTGCTCCACGATCACGGCTTTGACCCCGGGCACGCCCTCAGCGATGGCGGCCGCGTCGTCGAAGACCAGTCCGCCCGAGTTTCCACCCATCCCGGGCGGACCCCCGCGTGAAAAACTGGATTGGACGAAGAGCAGGTTCGAGCCAAGGCTGGTGATTTGTTCCGAGATGGTCGCTTCTGTCCCGGCGCTGATGGCGACCATGATGATGACCGCTGACACGCCGATGATGATGCCCAGCATCGTCAGGAACGAACGGACTTTGTTTTTGACGATCGCTTCCCAGGCGATCCGCATGACTTCGATTGGGTTCATAATAATCTCTCGCTTCGTAGTGACGACTTTAGTCGTCCACGGCTGAAGCCGTGACTACAGGCTTGTGCCCATTGTGCTTGATCTTGTCAACCTTCCCATCGGCAAGATGGATCACACGCTGGGTATACTCGGCTGTGATGGGATCATGTGTGACCATCACGATCGTCACGCCGCGCTGGTGCAGGCTGCGCAGGAGGTTGAGGATCTCATACCCGGAGCGGCTATCAAGGTTGCCGGTCGGTTCGTCTGCGATGATGAGGACCGGGTCGTTGATCAGCGCCCGCGCGATGGCCACGCGCTGCTGCTGTCCGCCGGAAAGTTCCTGCGGCTGGTGATGGGTGCGGTCCGCCAGACCGACCATCTCGAGCATCTTGAGCGCTTTTTCTTTACCCTCCTCCTCGCTGAAATGACGTGCCCGGTCATAGAGCATGGGCATCATTACGTTTCGTAAGGCGCTGGTGCGCGGCAGCAGGTTGTAGGCCTGGAAGATAAATCCCAGCTTGCGGTTGCGGATGAGCGCCAGGTCCTTTTTGCTCATGTTGCTGATGTCCTCGCCATCGAGGATGTACTGTCCCGCGGTGGGGCGCGAGAGACAGCCCAGAATGTGCATGAGCGTGCTCTTGCCTGAACCGGACGGCCCCATGATGGACACGAATTCACCGGCTTGGATCTGGATGCTTACGCCGTCGAGCGCCGCCACACTGGCATCGCCCATCCCATAGACTTTGGTCAGGTCGATGGTTTCGATGATTGTTTTGTTGTCCATTATTGCGTCTCCACGATCCCGGTCGTCACGATCTCGCCCGCTTCGATGCCGGATTCGATCTCCACGTAGGTGATGTCATGTAAACCTACTTCTACGGGGCGTACCCGGGGCGCGCCATTTTCCATGACAAAAACCGTGTATTTTCCATCGCCGATGTCATGCAGCGCTTCGACCGGGATCAGCACCGCGTCCTGCGCCTTGCCGCCGATGACGTCCACCGCAACGGATGTGCCGGAGGGCAGGTCGGCGTCGATCGTGTCATTGAGCTTGATAATGGCATGGACGAGAGACGAACCTGAGGAGGTGTCCAGTACCGGATACACCATTGTGACTTTGCCGGTAAAGATGTCGTCAGGCAGAATGTCGAAGACAACTTCCGCCTCATATCCAACCTGGACCTCGGACCAATCTTCTGCGTCGAAGTAGGTGTCGATTGTGTAGGGTTGGTTCAAATCGGCAACAGTAATGACAGAGTCTGTGCTGACGTAATCGCCGACGTTGATGGTCAGATCCGTAACGGTTCCACTGATGGGGGAGATCAACTGTGTGTTCTTCAGGTTCTCTTCTGCGGTCGTTAAAGCTGTCTGCGCTTCGACCAGTGAGGTCAGGCTGCTGCCGGGGACATCTTCCGGCAGTGCCGCGCCATTGAGCATCTCGAGATAGGCTTGAGTCTCCTTGTGTGTTTCGATGGCCAGCTCGTATGTGGCGCGGGCCGCCGCGATCTCGGCCGCGGAGGGTGCCACTACTTCTTCATAGGTTTCCTCGACGTTATG
>DASTJG010000456.1:0-6681 GCA_035716785.1 Anaerolineales bacterium | reverse complement strand
CGTATTACCGGATTACTCGATCATCGCCTCAGAGCGCCCAGGCATGGCCGGCGGTCCCGTCGAAACGGCGTATGGCTTGTTTGCAGATTTTGTGAACGCGGTGAAGTAACGGTCTGTCATTGCGAGGCGCCCACTGGGCGAGAAGCAATCTCATGTTATGTCATAAGAGATTGCTTCGGTCGCTTTGCTACCTCGCAATGACGTAAATTTACTTTGGAGCAACCAGCATGACATTCAAAGACCCGGCTTCCTACACGGACCTGACTCAGGGCAGGATCAAGCACATCGACTTTCGCATCGGCGTGAATTTCTCCACCCGCGTCCTGGACATCGAAGCCACGTATCAACTTCAAGAGCCTGTGCAAAGCTCTCTTTATTTGGATTCATTCAAGATCAACCTGCAGGAAGCTCATGCGAATGGTCGTCCCTTGCAGTGGGAATGTGATGTCAGCGACGAGGTTTTAGGAGAGCGCCTGCACCTGAAAGGCTTCGAAGGTGATTCAACATTTTCGTTGACTTTCCAAACTTCCACCGAGGCACGCGCCTTGCAATGGCTGACTGCAAGCCAGACGGCTGGCGGCAACTATCCCTTCCTGTTCAGTCAGTGCCAGGCGATCCATGCGCGCAGTGTCTTTCCCTGCCAGGATACGCCTTCGGTGCGGTTCACCTACTCGGCAGAAGTGGAAGTCCCACAGGGTTTGGTCGCGGCGATGGCGGCCGAGCAGACTGAGGTCCGGGAGGGCAGCGGACTGACCCTCTTCCGCTTCAAAATGCCCCAGCCGATCCCATCCTACTTGTTTGCGATGGCAGTTGGCAATCTGGCATTTCGCGAACTGGGTCCGCGCACTGGTGTCTACGCCGAGCCGGAGACGATCGCGGCGGCCGCCTGGGAATTCGCCGAGAACGAGACCAAGATCATCGAGGCGGAAAAACTGCTCGGTCCCTATCTGTGGGGACGCTACGATCTGCTCATATTGCCGCCTTCCTTCCCCTACGGCGGGATGGAAAACCCGCGTCTCACCTTCCTCACGCCGACCGCCATTCTCGGCACACGCGCCTACACCTTCCTGATCACGCACGAACTCGCCCACGCCTGGACCGGCAACCTGGTGACCAACGCCACCTGGCAGGACTTCTGGCTGAACGAGGGCTGGACCACCTATGCCGAGACGCGTATCACGGAAGTGCTGGAGGGAAAGGATGTCGTGGAACTTCTGGCCGTTTATGACGAAAAACGATTGAAGGAAGTCATAGAACGCATTGGTGTGGATTCGCCCTACACCTCCCTGAAATTGCCCGCAGAAAAGGATGCCGATCAATTCTCGACCATCATTCCATACTACAAGGGCTGCTACTTCCTGCAGGAGTGCGAATGTGTCGTTGGCAGAGAGCGCTTTGATGTTTTCGTTCAAAAGTATATGGCTCGTTTTCAATTCCAATCCCTGACCACTGAAGCATTCCTGGATTTCCTGAAGGCAGAATTGCCGGAGGTGTTCGAGAAGGTCAATGTGCAGCGCTGGATCTATGAGCCGGGATTAACTGAAGAGCGGCGCAAACCGACATCTCGCTTGTATGAGGAAGTCAAACGAGCTCTGGAGGAGTACCAGCGCGGTGTCCGGCCAACCCGGGGGCAGCTCCAGAACTGGCATCGCTATCAAACTTTATCTTTCCTGCAAGGCTTGCCCTCAAAAATATCGCTGGAGGATTGCAAGTATTTTGAAGATGTTCTCGAGTTGGAAAAGAGAAACGACATCGCGTTCTTCTATCACTTCTATCTGATCGCGATCGCCAGCGGGTATCAGCCTGCCCTGCCTCAGATCGAACGCTTCATGGAAAAGATCGGGCGTATGCTCTACGTGCTGCCTATCGTACGCGCCATGGCCCAGACCGAGTGGACGCGCGGGTACATACGTCCGCTGTTCGAACGCGTACGTAAGCGTCATCACCAGATCACGATTAATGCAATCGAAGGAATATTGAAGGAAGCAGGCTTGTAAGCTAAACCTGTCACGCGACGGACTTATTCCTGCCGATCCGAAAATGCAGGGGCCAGCGGACAATACGCGCTTCATTCTCATCGCCCCAGGCTGCAAGCAATTTATCCCAGAGGAGATCAAGAGGATGATCTCCTCTTTGCGTTTTATATCGTTGGGTCGCCGACCAGCTATCCAGAAAACCAGCGAATTGAACCAGGTTCCAGTTCATCTCCATTGCAAAGGAGGGAGGCGTGATCTCTTCAAAGGGAAATGGAATGGTTTCATACCGTTGTTCCAGGTAACGGATACGCTCGGGCCAAAAACCGGCCAAGATTTCAAAATAATACTGGTTGATTAATGCATCGATCTCCAGGGAGATTTCTGTCAGGCTATAGGTCCATGCGGCGAGAACCCCGCTGGGTTTGAGTACGCGCCTCACTTCGCGATAAAACTCGTCGAAGTCGAACCAGTGAATCGCCACCGCAACCGTCACGAGGTCCGTGCTGGAGTTATCGAGCGAGACGTGTTCTGCGGGCTCCACGCGATACTCTACTTTGGGATGCACATGCGCGAGCGCGATCTGTTCGGCGCTAGCATCGGTGGCGTGGACTTTATCAAAGTATTGAGCAAGTCCTATTGCGGCCTGACCATTACCCGTGCCGCAATCCCATGCCAGGGAATGTCCCGGCGCGATGGATGCAAGGTAGGCATAAATTTCATCAGGATAATGAGGACGATATTGTGCGTACTGGCTGGAGTGTCTGGAAAAATGGTCTTCAAAGCTAAACGTTTTATTCTCAGTTGGCATACTTCCTCATTTCGTTACTGCCTGCAATAGTTCTCGAAAGTGCTCCACTAAACTTGACAGTTGATAATGAGCATTCAAGCCACTGGGGTTGGGCAGGACCCAGACTGTGACGTTTGCCAAACCTTCGGGCTGCCGGCCAAGCGCGGCCCCCTTCCGCGCAAACGCTGTCCGGTAGGCGCCGATGCCCAGCACCGCCACGACCTGAGGCGGGTATCGTTTCACTTTGGCTTCCAGCCGCCGGCGGCCCGCCACCAATTCATCCGGTGACAGTTCATCGGCTGTGGCGGTCGCGCGTGGGACCAGATTGGTGATCCCATAACCCAACGGCAATAATTCGCGTTCTTCGCTGGGATCCAGCAAGCGCGGTGTAAAGCCCGCCTGATGCAGTGTGGGCCAGAAGCGGTTGCCGGGACGCGCGAAGTGATGCCCGGTCGCGCCGGAGTACAAGCCCGGATTGATCCCGCAAAACAACACGCGCAGCCCTGGAGCGATCACGTCCCGGACCGTTTTATCCTGCGCGGCGAGCAGGTCAGAGCGCGTGGGCCTGGACAAGCGTTTCATCTGGTTGGCACACAAATCGACAACTGACAATTGGGGGAGATATCGAGAATGGTTCTCGCGGGTTCCATTGGGGTAAAATCCAGTTGTTACGAGTATAGCATGCCTACCCATTACCAGATCAATTTACGCCTGGGCTGTACACTGTGTGAGCCAATCGCGGGAGGTTTGAGTGGCAATTACTAAACAACGTACGCTCGACTATGTGGAGCTTGAGTGGGGAACGTATGTCGAGCGGTTCAATCGACTGCCCCAAGAGGAACAGAATAAACGCGTCAAAGAGCAGGGTTATGAATCGTTCCGCGACCTGTTAGCCCATGTTTTGGCATGGTGGGAGGAGGGTATGGACATTATCCACGCCATCGCGCAGGAACGTCCATTCGAGCGGAAGAAATATGATTTCGACGTATTCAATGCCGAAGCAGTTGCGAAGTACAAGCCCTGGGAGGCAGGCGAGTTCATGGCTCACTTCGAAAAAACGCGTCAGAAGATGGGAGCAGACCTGAAGTCCATGAATGAGGCGGTATTCGAAAATCGCCGCGTCAGAGGCTGGCTGGACGGGATGATCATCCATCACGCGCGCGAACATCTCATCCTGACAAGTCATTTTCTGGCTCTGGACATGTTGGAAAACAATTGGGCTACATATATCGAGGATTTCAATAACCTCGATCCTGAGAGACAAAAAGAGTTCTTATCCAGGCAGGGATTTGATAGTTTCCATGACCTGCTGGCACATATCATTGGCTGGTGGGAGGAAAGCGCGCGGGTCATCAATGGCATTCTGAGCAGTCCGGCGTTCACCTGGCAGGAGGTGGATACGGACATTTTCAATATCGAGTTGATAAAAAAATTTTCCACCTGGTCCGACGAGGATCTATTCAAACATTATGAAAGCCTCCGCCTGGCGTTGATCGACCTGATCGAGAGATTGCCTGAGGATGCCTTCCTGAATAAAGATATCGAAAGCCGGCTCGCCTCCGACGTTGTGAGGCACTACGATGATCATCCAATTTCAACATAGATGAACAACAGGTACAGTCATGAAGGAACATATTGTCTATCTTGCACTTGGTTCGAATCTTGGCGACCGCCTTGCCAACCTGAAACAGGCGATTGCCTCCCTGACTCCGCAAATGGACGTGAAAGCCAAATCGCCTGTATATGAGACGCCACCCTGGGGATACGAGAATCAACCTAAGTTTCTCAATCAGGTGGTCAGGGCAAAAACCTATCTCGAACCTGAGCCGCTGCTCAAGCATCTCAAGCGGCTGGAGGTGGCGCTGGGTAGGCAGGAATCGGTGCCAAACGGTCCGCGTTTAATTGACATCGATATCCTCTTTTATGATGAGTTGATCTTGTACAGTCCTTCACTCGTCATTCCTCACCCGCGTTTGCATGAGCGTGCATTCGTCCTGGTACCGCTCATGGACCTTGACCCTGAACTCGTTCATCCGGTCAACAAGAAAAGCGTCCGCGAAATGGCAGCAGCGTGCAATCTCGAAGGGATCGAGAAGGTCGTTTAGTTGTTGCAAGGTTACCTGCCAGAGCCGATTTTGAAGAACCTGTATAATCAGTGAAAACCCGCTATTGGGATATCACGTCGTAGAGGAGAACCCATGGAAACCCAAGCCCAGCCCACACTCCGTCCATTGCGCCTTGGCGAGCTTCTTGATCGAGCCATTCGGCTGTATCGCGCAAATTTTCTAACCTTCATTGGCATTATCGCGGTCGTCTATGTTCCTTTGATGGTGCTCCAGACAGCCGCATCTGCCTTGATGAGCAGTTCGATGCTTTCATCTCGCTTCTCCACCCCTGAGGAGATTTTTTCAAATTATGGCTACTGGATCGCAATATTTTCAAGCATCATCCTTGCGCTGGCACAATTCATTCTGGTGCAGGGAATTGCGACCGGCGCACTGACACGTGCAGTAGCAGATAACTATCTTGGCAAGAAGACAGGCATTCTGGATGCTTATCGCGGCATCGGCGGTTCCTGGCTCACCCTGATCGGTGCACTGCTTCTTTTGGGAATCATCATAATCCTCTTGCTAATCTGGTTCCTGGTTCCATGCATAGGATGGTTGACAGGTTTGGGGATGATAGCGTTCGTGACGGCAGCGGTCAATCCGCTTGTGCCGCCTGCTGTGGTGCTGGAGAAACAAGGAATAGTCGATGCGCTCAGACGGGCCTGGAGCCTGGCCCGCCGCCGCTTCTGGCCGTTGTTGGGCTATGTTTTCGTTCTTTACCTGTTCAGCATGATCGTTGTAAATGGACCCTCTACCATTGTCAATTTGCTGCTGATACAGGTACTTCAATCCTTTGATGATCCAACCTTGCAACTTGTTCTCACCTCAGTGATCCAGGGGCTCGTCCAACTCGTGTTTCTCCTGATCTACTATCCGCTTCAGTTGACAGCGTTTACACTGATTTACTTTGACCTGCGGGTTCGTACAGAAGGTTTTGATATTGCCGTCCTGACCATGGAAACCTCCGGCTCCACAGATCTAACGGAGGCAACGACAGTTCCGGCTCCTCAGGTAAATGAGCCCCTCGTGACGGGAGCCGAACTGGGTAACTTTGCCATTCTCACGCTTGCCGGAGTGGGTCTTTATATCTTCTTCGCATCTTTCCTCGCGGCCATCATGCTCTTCTTTACATCTCTTGCCAATTAATGGATATGCGTTCCCTGCTTGCGGCCTGGCTGATCACCCTGCTTTCCCTGTCAAATCTGGCGGCAGTAGATCAGCCATCGCATTTCATACAGGCTGGAACACCGATCACTCTCGATGACTATTGGAACCTTGTCCGGGACACGTGGCAGGTCATCGGTCAGTTGGATGCAAAGCCTGAGGCAACGATCCGCTCGGAGTTGAGCGCGCGCGCGGCGGCGTGGGAGCAAGTCACCGCCGTCAAGTTGCCGGATGACAGTGTCATACAGATCGATCCATCCTACATGACAGTAGAACTGCGCCGCGAGCCTCCTGATCTGGAACGGTTGGGAAATATACTCGAGGCTTTGCTCCGGGCGCATGAGCAATATCCCCAAAAGGTCTTTACTCCTGAAGATGTTTTTCCATTGAACGAGATCCTGGCACGACCGGAATTTCAATGGAAACAGGCAGAACAACCTCTCCGGGCGCCAGACTGGCTGGCAAACCTGTGGGAAAGATTCCTTAACTTTTTAGACCGTGTGATTTTTGCAACTGCGACCGCCATATACGAGGGACGCACTCTATTCAAAATTGCCGGAGCGATCCTTTTTACCCTTGCACTGTTCTTTATTGCCAGGAGCCTTTCGCACAACCTGGTCCGAGAGGCCCAGCTTGCGGCCGAGGG
>DASTJG010000455.1:0-5461 GCA_035716785.1 Anaerolineales bacterium | reverse complement strand
GAGACCGGAACTACGCGCTGGAACATCAGAATGGCAACCAGGATGAGGATCAGAACGGTCGCCCCGGACCCCAGAATATATCGTTTACGCATTGTTATATCTCCTAAGTTTCGATTGAATGCGTGTCCCGCGCCGCGCGCCATGCGCGAGAACCACGTTGCGAATCTGGACGAAGGTTGCGCGGACTCCGTCATCATTGCCTCGAGCCGACTCCACGCCTCCCGCGACGGGACTGCCTGGACCGCGCGGCGCTGCAGCGCCGAACGGACGCGGCTGCGAGCCGTAGACAGCAGGTCAAGCTCCTGCTGACAAACAGTACAACCAGAAAGGTGTGCCAGGATCAAGGCGCGTTCGGAGGGAGTGATCTCTCCATCCAGGTAAGATAACAACAGGGATTGGACTTGCTCACAGTTCATTCGCACACCTCGATTCGAGAAACGGATTTGTTGTTGGATTCTTGTTCCTCGAGTACTTTACGCAGGGTCTTCAATGCCAGGTCGATCCTCGACTTGACAGTCCCCAGCGGTATATCCAGGATCTGTGCGATCTCCGCGTAGGGCAGATCCCAGTAGTAGCGCAGAATCACCACCGCGCGTTGTTTGTCGGTTAGCTTTCCGATTGCCTGTTGCAAAATTTCCTCCTCCGCCAGTTCAGCACCCGAAAATTCACTCTTCAGCGTGGGAGAAATGTCTTCCAACGGCAGCATGAACGGATGCTTCCTGCGGCTCTGATTCAGGCAATGATTGAATGTGACGCGGTGGAGCCAGGTCGTAAAAGCGGCCTTGCGCGGATCGAATCTGGAAAGCGACCTGTATACCTGGACAAAGACTTCCTGGAGTGCATCTTCTGCTTCATTCCGTTCTCCAAGCATAAGATAAGCCGTTTTGTAGACCAGATTCTTGTATTGTTCGAATAAAGTGGCAAAAGCTTCTCGATCACCGCTTTGCGCACGGAGGATGATCTGCAATTTTTCTCCGATTCAAGGATTTACTATACTATACACAGGCAGGAGGCAAAAAGTTCGGTACGAAAGTCGCTGGGTCGCATCCAAACGGGGGAGGAAAATATTTGCGAATTTGTAACTATAGCCGGGACATGGATGCAGTAAACTAGCGACACAAGCCTCATCCTTGAATTATTCGCTAGCGCATTTTCATATATGACAAAGATAAAGTTGTTCGATCCGGCCGGGACATCGAGCGATGGTTCACAATATCTGCTTTTGGAGTATCGCCAAAAGTTATTGCGAGTCCTGCTTATCATGTGCTTTATCATCATAATCGTCCTGACCGTTATAAATCTCATGGAGTGGTTCAACGAACCGCTTACAGAATGGGGAACCTATAACCTGGTAAGTGATGGCATATCTATTAGTGTTCTCCTTTTTCTATACTATGGGAACCAAAAAGGCTATGTGTCTCTTGTAGGATGGCTGTTTGGTTTGATCATAACTACAACGATCCCAACCTCTTATTCGCCGGCAGAGTTGAATCAAACGTTTCTGATTATGGCGCTGCCGATTGCCATCTCCAGTTTTGTGATCCGGCCGTGGGCATCCTTTGTTTTCACCTGCGGTCTTATTGTCTTTTACAATGTTACATTTTTTGATTATCCCGGGGCATTTCAGTATGACCTTTTTTCGCTGATCGCTCTGTGTATTTTGTCGGTCGGCTCCTATCTAACTTCGAGCATTCTAATTAAAGCGATCAGTGATACGGTCCGCGCCTATGATGAGACCATTCAGGGGTGGGCAAATGCACTGGAAATGCGTGATTCAGAAACCATGGGGCATTCTCAACGCATCGTTGAATTGACGTTGACTCTGGCGAAGAAGCTTGGTGTACGGGATATGGATCTCATGCATATTCGGCGCGGGGCGCTGTTGCATGATATTGGAAAAATGGGCATCCCGGATGCGATCCTCCACAAACCGGGAATGCTCACAGAAGAGGAATGGGTCGTCATGCGCAAGCATCCCGTATATGCACGCGATTATTTTTCCAGCGTTTCCTATCTTACTCCGGCATTGGATATTCCCTATTTTCATCATGAACGGTGGGATGGAACAGGCTATCCGCAGGGGTTGAAAGGCGAGGAGATCCCGCTGGCCGCGCGTATTTTTGCTGTTGTGGATGTATGGGATGCTCTCACATCCGATCGTCCCTACCGCCCGGCCTGGTCAAAAGAAAAGACCCTGGGGTATATTCAGGAACAGGCGGGCAGGCAATTCGATCCACGAATTGTCGAGGTCTTTGTCGAGTCGATCAAGAATCGACAATAAGACCTGTTTGTAAAATTAAAGGGCGGTTTTGTTACTTGCTTTTCAGCGCCTCGATAAGTGCCTGTGGATCAAGAATGACCCCAAATTCATAATCCCTTCCATCGTGTTGAATTTGAATTGTCCTGCCAGTTTCCAATGCTGTGCCCCAAAATTCTTCAGGTGTAATGTCAGGTTTGACCTGGGCCGTCAATGCAAACATCCCACCCAGATAGGGGATCGACCAACTCCAGCCGCCCTCGCGATAGAAGACGTAATCTTCTGCTCCGGTAGGGCTGGCTGTAGTGCGAGCATCCATGGGAACAAGCAGCATTTTTTTCCATGCATCTCTAGGATAGGAATTTAATATCTCTCCAGCATAAAAACCCTTTTCCCACCATAGACCGGGAGTATAAGACATAAACTGATTTGGGTCATCTAGGGGATTACGTCCCAACCCATGAAAATACAATTCATCTGTTTGGCTCAGACTGGAGCTAATCACAAAAATCCCCGCTGCCTTGGCTTCGTTCACAGCGGCAGTAATTTCATCATAGCCGGCCTGGCTGGGGTCCCAGCCGACCTGCATGGTAATCACGCGGATCTTGCGATCTTCGGATAGGTTTTGATTGATCTCCAGGATGCGATGCACTGCTTGCGCATAGTACTTGAAATTCCACGTGAAGTCATTCCCACCCGTTCCCCAATCACCCGTCCATGCACCGATGTAGTACAGGTCAGCTTCCGGGGCAACACCAACTGTCTTTCCCACAGCGATTGAAGCCACAGCCGGCCCATGCATTTGGGACTCAGTACCTGGCGATATGTTGATCTCCTCGTATAACCGAAAGCGATCCTTATACTCTTGATGTTCAATGAGCAGGGGTTGATCGATGATGGCAAACCCAATGCCTGATCCCGTGATGCCTTGCTTATGCAAATCCCGGATATCCAACCCCGGATCTTTGCCGATCTCCATGATTTTCTGCCAGTCGAAGTCAGCCGGCATCTTGTCCGGTGGAGGCCACTGTGTCCGGCTGTCGAAGTCCGCGAAAAGCAAATCCTCTTTGGATTTTGACAAATCCAGTCTTGTCAGGTCTGAGGACCGTAGATCGACTTGCCATTGCTCTGTTGAATCCGGATCGTATGTTGGTGGCTTTCTATGCACATTTAACCCGTGAAAGTCTGCTGCATCAGGGTGCCGAGCGATTTTGACCTCAGGTAATCCTGATGTGGATGGTGGATTTGTTGGTAGTGGTGGGCTCGTTGCTGGTGCCGCGCAGGCTGTGACAAGGATGATAAGTACAAATAACACCGTGATTCGATGGGTATTTGACATTTGTTCCTCCCGAATGAAACGTCGTTTAACACATAAGACATTGTACGTTTTTGCACGAGGCGTTACAACCAACGAGATACTGACGAAGGGTCAACGGCTGCGCTCAATCGCGTGAAAAGTGATGGAATCTCACGAAAATAAGCAGGTTTTCTCAGTATAAATCCCCTCTTAATAATGTTTCTGGTTGTTAATATCTTCAACCGGTGCGCTTACTTGGGAAAATGCTTGAGTGAAGACACACCAGGTGGACATGGAAACAGGTAGAGATGAGGAAAGAGGCGGGTCTTAATCCACTTAGGAAGTAGGGGGAACTCCAACAGGCTAAAATGAGTCTTATGGGTATAATATCATTTCAATTTCATTTCAGTTTTGTAGCTAATTCCAGAGTGGTACTTATCACAATTAGGCAAGAGGCATTATGAATACTTCTCCAAACACTACGCCACGGGGACCATCATCACCACTATCACGGAATGGAAACCGGCTCTCTCAACGGGGCATGTTTAGCATCCTGATGCTGTTGGCAAGCATCGTGGCGCTCGGCTTTGCGCTGCTTGGCGGTGCGAAATTGATCCTGGACATTTTCAGTGTTGGTCTGATGAATTCCCTGAGCGGCCTGGGTACAAAGGTGCTGGTGATCGGCCTGGCCTATGCCGTCGGATGGCTAACCGCCATGGTCGCTATACGCGTGTACGGAAATCTGGTTTTACCATTTGTCATCAATTTTTTTATCTGGGGCTGTTTGATTGGGGTATGCGCTCTATATATACTGATCCTGCAAAGGTTGTATGACCAGGTATATGATCTGCCGCATTACTGGGCTTATCTGATGATCATCACTGCCGGATTGGCAGCTATGGTTGGGCTTCATTTGATTATTGAGGATCACGATCTGAGACCCTTCTCCATCCCTCTGCTTGTGATCAGCATGATCCAGCTGGGGCTGATCGTCTTTCGCTATGTTTTCACCGCGGCGAATCCAGGTTACTTATGGAAGGACTTGCTGTTCTTTTTCATGATGGCGCTGTTTGCGTACCTGATGCTGGCACACATTGGTTTGCTCAAGCCTTTACGTGCTCAGCTCACTGATTATTTTGATATGAACAGTAAGGTGATCCGTACGGATAAATAAAAAAACATCCCGCAGTTCACCTGCGGGATGTTTGCTTTGCTACTGCGCCACAGGTATCTGAATGATGAATGTGCTGCCTGGCAGTTTTTCTTCGTCGTAGCCGGGACTTTCCACCCAGATCTTCCCCTTATGGGCTTTGACAATACCCGCCGCGATCGCCAGACCGAGTCCGGGCCCGCCGCCTTTGAATTTGGTGCGGCCCGAAGAATGCAATTCCACCTTGCCAAGCTGATACAGTTTCTCGAAGACGATCTTGTGATTGGCCGGATCAATGCCAATGCCCGTATCGCGGACGCGGATCTCACAAAACTGCCCGCGTCCATCCACCTCGACGGCGTGCGCACTGATAAAGATCGAACCGCCATCCGGCGTAAATTTGATGGCGTTGACAATGACATTGTCGAGCGCCTTTTTCAAAAGCTCGCTGTCTGCCAGGAGCGGAGGCGCAGAACCGATGTCAGGCTCAAGTTCCAGATTCAGCTTGCGCTCATGCAATTCTTCCGTATATTCCTTTCGGAGCAGGCGCAGAAGCTGACTAATTTCCACGTTCTCAAGATGCGGGATAATCACCTGATTTTCAAGCCGGGCGACATCCAGCATGCTGTTGACCACCTGGTGCAGGCGGTCCGTGCCCTGAATGACCCCATCCATCGCCTGGATCAGTGATTCGTTCTTTTCGATACCCGGCGCGGATTTGATCATTCCCATGTACCCCTTGATCACAGTCAGCGGT
>DASTJG010000454.1:0-7437 GCA_035716785.1 Anaerolineales bacterium | reverse complement strand
GCTGCCTGCCTGACGGTCCTGGGGCGTCGCAAGGAGGCGATCCGGGCGATGCAAAGTGCCCAGGGAATCCGGCCGGGGAATTCACCCATCTATGTGAATTTGGGTTTGCTTTACAAACAGGAAGGGGATAAAGACACGGCCCGTAAGTATCTGGAAAAAGCTCTGAAGATGGTCGACTTCGACGCAGCTGTTAATAACCGCGAGCAACTCAAACAGCATATCAAGAAGGAACTGAGCGGACTGAAACGCTGGGGATTGTTTTGACAAACAGAAATAAAAGTGCACATGCGCTGACAGCTATTCAAAATGCCAGGGTCAAGAAGCTTCTTTTGCAACCATCTGCTCAACTTCATTTACTGTCAAAGATTTTGAACATACAGGAAAGCTGATCTTATGAAACCGAAGATCATATGTGATCTCTCCGAAGTTTTAATTTTTGGTCTGGTTGGAGTGGAAAAGAGTTTGGCGGCTGCCCTGCCTCTGGCGGAAAACGAAATCCTGAAATGCTTTGCCGGGCAATTGGAAGAAATATGTCGCGGAGAAATATCTGAAAATGAATTTTTGCGGCAGATATTGATGCAGCATCGATGGAATATACCGATGGAATCCTTGAAGAAAAGTATTAGGGATAACTTTCACCGGGAGGTCGAGGGAACGCGGGCCATCCTGTTGCACCTGGCAAAAAAGTATGAAACCATTCTATTGTCTGACCATGCCAGGGAGTGGGTAACATATATCAAATCCATACATCCGTTTATACATGAGTTCAAACGGACATTTTTCTCATATGAATTGGGGAGCACCAAAAAAGATCCCAGGACATTCACAAAAGTTCTGGAGAGAATGTCATATCGGGCGAACGAATGCTGGCTAATCGATGATAGTCCAAGGAATATTGAAATTGCAGCTTCGGTGGGGATACACGGAATTCAGTTCAAAAACGCAAAACAGTTGCAGGAACAGTTAATCAGTCAATCACTTTGGTAACACAATGAACAATCGGGGCGACCAGCTTTTCGCCTCTTGACATATTCCCATATGGGAATATAATTAGGACATGGCCCGTATCCCCACTACCCATGATCCATTCAATGCCGTGGCCGAGCCCAAGCGGCGCAAGATCCTCGAGGCGCTGGGAGCGGCCGAACGGTCCGTGAACGAGATCGTGGAGCTGCTCGGGTGGCCGCAACCGATGGTCTCCAAGCATCTGGGAGTGCTGAAAAAAGTCGGGCTAGTGCGCGAGCGCCGGGAAGGCCGTCAGCGGCTATACCGGGCCGATCTGGCGAAACTCAAGCCCATCTACGACTGGGTCACCCCCTTCGAGCGGTACTGGAGCGAGAGCTACGACCGTCTCGACGAAGTTTTATCGGATATTCAAAAGAAGGAGAAATAACATGTCTGAGAAAAAGAACAAAACCGCGATCACCGCCGAACCCGGCAAACAGGAGCTGTTCATTACTCGTGAATTCGACGCGCCGCGCGAGCTGGTCTTCAGGGCCCATACCGATCCGGACCTCTATGTTCGCTGGGTGGGGCCGCGCGACCTGACCATGACCCTGGAAACGTTCGAACCAGTCAGCGGCGGCAGCTGGCGCTATATCCAGAAAGATCAGGATGGCAATGAATATGGGTTCCACGGTGTCCATCACGATGTGACAGCGCCCGAACGCATCATCGCCACATTCGAGTTTGAGGGCCTACCGGAAGCGGGGCACGTGATCCTCGAGACCACCACGTTCGAAGCGCTGCCCGGGAACCGGACCCGCGTCACAACGCAATCCGTCTATCGCTCGATCGAGGACCGGGATGGCATGATCGCAGCGGGAATGGAGGTCGGCGTGGTGGACGGCTTCGAACGCCTGGATGAGGTTCTGGAAACAGTGAAGTAACAACTGTTCGCTCAAACTTTATTGGTAGAAGGAGAGTAGAAATGACAATTACAGTTAAACCGGTACATGCGATATCAGAGCGGGCCATTCGTGTTGTCCTCATTTCAGCCACACTGTTCATCCTTTTGCTTGCGATCCTGATCGTCATCCAACCCGAGATCGACCCCGCCTGGCGCTTCGTTAGCGAACATGCCATCGGGCGCCACGGCTGGTTGATGTCCATCGCGTTTCTCTTGATGGCAGCCAGCGGCTTCACTACGGCGATTGCGCTTTGGTCGCAGGTGAAGGTGGGCGGAAGGATCGGGATCAGCTTCCTTTTGATCGGCGCTCTCGGCCTGACCCTGGCGGGCATATTCCCCACCGATCCGATCACTACCCCCATCGCGGCACAATCGACGAGCAGCCAATTGCACAGTTGGGGCGCGGTGCTGGGAGATGGAGTCTTGATTGGAGCAACGATCATTACCCTGGGATTGCTTCGTAACCCATCCTGGCGCGCGGCGCGCTTTTGGTTGATAGGTGTGCTTGCGCTCGCATGGCTTGTCCTCGTATGGCTCATGATGAGTATGCCCGCCGATGGTAATTTCGGCCCCGATGTGCCCGTGGGCTGGCCCAGTCGCTTGCTGCTGGTATCGTACTGCCTTTGGTTCATCGTTACAGCCTGGCAGGCGCTGAGGTTGCGCAGACAGAATATGTAAATGACTATTGAAAGGAGAATTTTATGGGTAAAGTGGTTTTCAACATGACCGTTTCGCTGGATGGTTTCGTCGCCGGACCAAACGATGGGCCCGAGAACGGACTGGGCGATGGCGGCGATGCTCTTTTCAACTGGTACTTCAGCGGCGAGGCAGAGGTCCCGATCTCGGATGGCAACATGGTGCTCAAGGTCTCACCGCAGAGTGCCGCCATTCTGAAGGAGGCGATGGCAACGTACGGAGCAGGCGTGTGGGGACGCAAGACCTTCGACATCGCCCACGCCTGGGGCGGTCACCCGCCTGGATCCCCTGCCTTTATCGTTACCCACAATATTCCACAGGAATGGGTCTACGAAGGGTCGCCGTTCACGTTCGTCACCGATGGAGTCGAGAACGCCATTCGCCAGGCAAAGAAGGTTGCAGGAGACAAGGATGTTGTCGTCTGCACAGCCAGCATCCTGCAGCAGTGCCTCAACCTGGGATTGATGGATGAAATCCATATCGACGTGGCCCCGCTTCTGCTAGGAAAAGGTGTCCGATTATTCGATCACCTGGATATCAAACCAATCGAGCTGGAACGCATCCGCGTAATCGGTGCGCCCGGTGTCACTCACCTTGGCTTCCGAGTCATAAAGTAAATCCAAAAAATTATCGTTAGGAGAGTCGAGATGAAAACAGTTATTTCAAAAGATGGTACGACGATTGCGTTTGATCGGTCCGGTCAGGGACCGGCAGTCATCCTCGTGGATGGCGCACTGCAATATCGCGCCTTTGACCAGGGGATGGCACCACTGGCTGACCTGCTGGCAAAACATTTCACGGTATTTCACTACGATCGTCGCGGGCGCGGCGACAGCACAGATACACAAACCTATGAACTGAAACGTGAGATCGAAGACATCGGAGCGCTCATCGCTGAAGCGGGTGGATCAGCATTCCTCTATGGTGTCTCCTCCGGCGCGGCGCTTGCCTTCGAAGCAGCGCTCGCGCTCAATGGTAAGGTGAAGAAGCTGGCCATGTATGAGGCGCCCTACAATGACGACGCCAGTGCCCGGAAAGCCTGGAAGGATTACAGAAAGCAGTTGAAGGAACTGGTCGCAGCAGGCCGCGCAGGGGAGGCAGTGGGACTCTTCATGTCACTGCTGGGAATGCCTGCTGACCAATTGGAAGGGATGCGCCAGCATCCGATGTGGCCGTTATGGGAAGCCGTGGGGCTGACCCTGGTCTATGATGCCGCGGCTCTCGGTGAAGACGCTTCGCTTCCCACCAAAAGAGCAGCCAGGCTTGCCATACCAACACTCGTCATGGATGGCGGTTCAGGGGAATGGTCATTTATGCACGACACAGCTGTGACGCTTGCAAAAGCGATCCCCCACGGACAGCACTGCACCATCGAAGGTCAGACGCATGAAGTAGACCCGGAGGCACTGGCTCCGGTGTTGATCGAGTTCTTCAAAGCCTGAAATAAGGTGATAGTCACTTGCTAAATGACTGTCACATCTGAATTTATAAATAGAAAACGGAGAGAATTTTATGAAAGCGATAACAAAACCGGTGACAGAAATTTCTTTATCGGCAGAACAATTGTCCATTACAGCTTCGGCTGCAGTTCTTGTATTACTTGCCAGCCTGCACGTCCTTAGCCCGGAATTTGATCCATCATGGCGCATGGTGAGCGAGTATGCCAATGGAAACTATGGTTGGGTACTGTCGCTGATGTTTATTGCCTGGGGGGTCAGTTCCTGGGCATTGGCATTCGCGATCTGGCCGCAAGTAAGAATGACGGCTGGCAAGATCGGTTTGATCTTTCTAATTGCAGCGGGCGTTGGTGAGGCGATGGCAGCCATATTTGATATCAACCAGCCTCTCCACAATTTGGCATCGATCATCGGGATCCCCAGTCTTCCCATTGCCGCCATGTTGATCAGCGCAAGTCTCGTCCGCACGGAGGAATGGTCATCTGCCAGGAAGATGGTGCTATGGACAGCCAACCTGACCTGGATCAGTGTTCTCCTGATGGCTGCGGCATTTGCCATTTTTATCAGCACTTTTATACAGTCCGGCGGTAATATGACATCCGGAGCAGCACCAGCTGTGTTACCTTCCGGAGTGATCGCACTCGTTGGATGGGCAAATCGATTCCTGATCGTGGTATATTGCGTGTGGATAATTACTGTCACCCGGTAGGCGCTCAAACTACGCAGCCAGGAAACATAGATAGATCTATTTCTGGGGAACTGCAAAGAAGGCAGTTCCCCAGACCGTGACCATGACAAACATACACATCGAACCCGCCTCTGAAACTGACATCCCGCTCATCTTTACTCTGATCAAGGAATTTGCGGAGTATATGCATCTATCTCATGAAGTCGCTGCGACCGAAGAATCTCTGCGAGAGACATTGTTTGGCTCGAAACGATACGCAGAGGTTATCATCGCAAGATTGGACAGTCAGACTGCCGGTTTCGCGATCTTCTTCCACAACTTTTCGACCTTCCTCGGCAAACCTGGGCTTTATCTCGAAGACCTGTTTGTCCGCCCGGAATTTCGGGGCAAGGGAATTGGTAAGGCACTGCTGATTTACCTTGCCAAGCTGGCGGTCGAGCGCGGCTGCGGCCGCTTCGAATGGTCTGTACTCGACTGGAACAAATCAGCCATCGAGTTTTACAAGCGCCTCGGCGCGGTTCCACTTGAGGAAGTGAGAGTGTTTCGTCTGACGGGAGAATCGCTGAAGAAATTGGCGGACGAGCAGGGATAGTTAGGGTTCCGAAAGATTCGTCAACCCGCAGCGGATGGCCAGGATCGCGGCCTGCGTGCGATCTTCCACCCCCAGTTTCTCGAAGATCGAACTAACGTAGTTTCTCACTGTACCTTCCGAGAGATAAATTCGCGCCGCGATCTCAGCATTCGAGAGTCCTTTCCCCAACAGTCCAAGCACTTCCTTCTCGCGTTCACTCAGCTGACTGGTAATGGTGGTATCAGGAGCAGCAGTCTGTTGCGTCACGTGAGCGAAGAGCCTTCCGGCTACCGCCGGATCCACGGGCGTTTTGCCGGCAGCAGCCTCCTTGATCGCGGCCAGCAAACGCTGGCGAGGAGTATCTTTCAACAGGTAGCCGCGCGCCCCCGCACGGATGGCATCGAAGACCCACTCGTCGGCGTCATAGGTGGTCAGGACTAAGACCTCGATCCTGGGGTGTTCCCGACGGATCTGACGAGTCGCCTGGACGCCGTTCATAACCGGCATCTTCAGGTCCATGAGCACAAGGTCAGGCTGGCAGGCAGGAATTATCTCCAGAGCTTCGGCACCATCTTTTGCCACCCCGACAAGCTTCAACTCAGGGTCCGTGCTGAGGATGCCCTTCAATCCTTCACACACCAGATCCTGGTCGTCGCAGATCAACACCTTGATCATTCCCTACCGCCGTTCTCATGCCAGGCAAGACTCAGCCGGGTCCCTTCGCCCGGATGACTGAGGATCTCGAGCGCCGCGTGGATGAGCTGGGCGCGTTCGCGCATTCCCTGCAAGCCGAAATGGCGACCCGACTCAGAGGTGTGCAGGTCAAATCCACTTCCATCATCGCTCACTTGCAGGCACAGTCTCGAAGCATTCCCGCTCAGCTTCACTTTGACGCACTTTGCCTGGGCATGCCTGGCAATATTCTCAATGGCTTCCTGCCCGATCCGGTAAAAACATTGCTCCACTTCGAGAGGCAATCCATCGAGGTGGTTCGACAAATCGAACTCGACCTGGAGCCCGGTCCGGGCGGCTGTCGTCTCGGCAAAATCCCGCAGAGCGCGGGCCAGACCCAGGTCCGCGAGCGGAGCGGCGCGCAGCGATTGGATCGCGTTACGCGTTTCCGTCAAGCCATCGCGGGTGGCCCGCAGGGAATGCCGCAAAAGATCGCGGGCCTGTTTCCGGTCCGAGGTCCAGAGCGAATCGACCGCCTCCAGTTGCACCGCGACACCACTGAGAGTGTGCGTCAGCGTGTCGTGGAGTTCACGCGCCACGCGATTGCGCTCCCGGCTGACAGTCAACTGTTCGAGCGTGACGAGATGATTCTCCAGTTTGCGATTGGCCGTTTGAAGCGCCTGCCGTTCCGCTCTCAACTGCTGCATGATCCGTGAAATGACGTAACCAACGATCAGGAAGGATAAGAATCGGATGAACGACAAGCGATGATACGTGAATTCGTAGAGTTCGAAATCGGCGCGTATCTGCGACGCCAGCAGTGTATCCAAAAAAGTGATGAACAGACAGTAAGCAACAACAGATTTGAACCCATACTGCCAACTGATCAACACCAGCGGGATGCACAGGAACAGGAAAAACTGCCAGGCGTTCTCTTCGCTGCTCCTGCCGGTATGCGTTGTCAGGAACAGGTAATGCGCCACCAGAGAGAAAACGGTCGAATAGATCAGCGCGACCGGCAGGTAAAGACGATCCAGCTGCTTCTCCAGCCAGGGTATGGATAAATAAACCAGCAAACCCAGGGTGCCTCCGACTGCAAAAAGGTATCCAAATCGGACATTCCCCTCCAGAAAGCCGCGCGCCGAATGAACATGCAGGTTGACAAACATCAGAGCAAACTGTGCGATCAGAAACAGTCGAAAAATGGTCAGCAGGCCGGGTTCCAGGCGGAGTGTTTTCACAAGAAAATCATAGCACGAGTTTCAAAACAAGTCACATGACTGGGATCACATCTGGCCTGCTTTTTGTCATGTGTGTTCATGCCGCCGCTCAGGTGGGATTCTGAGTCTGTTCACTGATGCTTACAGGCGGAAATCCCTATCATGAGCATAAATACACAGGAGACGTATATGAACAGAACTTTGCGTAATTTTTGGCTGGATGT
>DASTJG010000453.1:0-7436 GCA_035716785.1 Anaerolineales bacterium | reverse complement strand
CACTTCGCCCAGCATTTGCTCGCGCGCCTCCCGCCCGATCACGGACTGGAACTCGCGCACCATCGTCGGGTAGGGATGCGGTCCCAGTGCCGAACCAAGCAGGTAGTGTGTGTCGCGCACATTCGTCACCCAATCGCGGATGGCCTCGTTGATGGCATCTTTCAATGTTTGTGTGCCCGAGGACACAGGTCGTACTTCTGCGCCGAGTAATTTCATGCGAAAGACATTCGGCTCCTGGCGCGCAATGTCCACCACGCCCATGTAGACCACACATTCGAGTCCGAGCAATGCTGCCACGGTTGCGGAGGCAACCCCATGCTGCCCCGCGCCGGTTTCCGCGACAATGCGTCGCTTGCCCATGCGCTTGACGAGCAGCGCCTGTCCGAGCGCGTTATTGATCTTGTGCGCGCCCGTGTGCGCCAGGTCTTCGCGCTTCAGATAGATCTGCGCGCCGCCCAGCCGTTCTGACAATCTCTTTGCATGGGTCAACGGTGTAGGTCGTCCCACAAACGACGCCATCAATTTATCGAACTCGCGCACGAACTCCGCATCCTGCCGGGCAGAGACAAATGCCTCTTCCAACTCGATCAATGCGGGCATGAGTGTTTCAGGGACGAATTGTCCCCCGTAGGGACCAAACTTGTGAGGAAGTAAAGTAGTTGTCATTATGCTGTTGCGATGACAGGATTCATCGCACTCCTTACTGCTTTTACGAATGCCTTCATCTTTTTCGCATCCTTCAACCCCGGAGTTGATTCCACACCGGAGGCCACATCTACACCCCAGGGTCTCACCTGCCGCACCGCCTCCGCGACGTTCTCCGGGGTCAGTCCGCCTGCCAGCAAGGTTGGGTAATGTTTCGCCAATTCTGCGGCATTCTGCCAATCCGCGGTGACGCCTGTCCCGCCGTACGCGCCTTTGACAGAAGCATCGACCAGCAATGCGGGAGCGGACTCTCTTGTAAAGCCTTTGAGATTTTCAGGAACACCGCGAAACGCCTTGTATGCCTTTTCCTCAAGGCACTGCAACATTTCCGGGGTTTCATCTCCGTGCAACTGGGCGAGACTTAATCCACATGTATTCATCGTCGCGCGAATCTCCTCCGGTGATGCGTTGACAAAGACACCTACATACTTGATCTGCCCATATTTCCGCATCGTGGACATGATCCACCGGCACGTGCCGACATCGATATAGCGCGGGCTTTTCGGATAGAAGTTGAAGCCCAGCATGTCCGCACCGGCCTCCAGCGCGGTGAGGGCGTCGTTGACTGTTTTAATCCCGCAGATTTTTATCTTGGTCATCACTTCACCATGTCATGCTGAGCCCTTCGGCTGCGCTCAGGATAAACTCCGCGAAGCATCTCGCTCGTTTGGGTAGAGACTCTTCGCTTCGCTCACACCGCCCCGGTGCTCCTTCGGGGGAGCGACACTACTCAATTCTCTTACTTTGGCAGCGATATCTTCCGAGGTTACCAACGCTTCACCGACAAGGATCGCATCCACATTTGCGTTTGATAACCGTTTCACATCACTTGCCGTGAAGATACCCGATTCCGCCACGACGCTGATGTTATCAGGGATCATTGGGCGGATGCGCTCCGTTGTCTCCAGCGACACATCGAATGTCCTCAGGTTACGGTTGTTGATCCCGATCAGGCGAACATCTTTCAATTTGAGGGTGCGTTCGGTTTCCGCTTCGTCATGGACTTCCACGAGAGGGGTCAACCCCAGTTCAAGGGCAAGGGCATGCAGATCGGCGAAGTGCCTGTTGTCGGTCAGGGCAGCGGCGATGAGGAGAACGGCGTCGGCACCATTGGTTCTCGATTCGTAGAGTTGCACTTCAGCGATGATGAAATCCTTCCGCAGCAAAGGCAATTCAGATTTGCGAATGAAACGAAGTTCGCGCAAGGTTTCGAGTTTACCCAGGAAGAATTTTTCATCCGTCAACACGGAAATCGCGGACGCGCCGTTTTGGGCATAAATATCCGCCACCTGGAAGAGGTCGAGGTGCGGAGCGAGGATTCCCTTCGAGGGCGAAGCGCGCTTGAGCTCGGCGATGAGTCTCACATCTCCTCCAGTATCTTTCCTCTTTCCTCTTGTGAGCGCAGCAAGAAAATCTCTCGGGGCCGGCGCATCTTCGGCGGCGCGTCTCAAGGCTCGGGCATCGAGCGATGCAATTTCCGTCCGCTTGTGGGCAATGATCTCGGCGAGGATACTCATTGGATCGTCTGGAATTCTTTTGAAAACTCGACCAATGCGTTGAGCTTCGCGAGCGCCTTACCACTATCAAGAGATGCCCTGGACTCATCAAGCGCGGCCTTGAAGTCACCGGTTTCGGCTGCGAGCGCGGCAGCCGCGTTTAGGAGAACAGACTCCCGCCGCGCGCCATTGAGTTTGCCTGAGAGCAGCTCCCGCATCATCACCGCAGACTCATCCGGGTTGCCGCCACGCAAATCCTGGATGGTTGCAGGCTTGAAGCCGAATTCAGCCGGGTCGAGATCATAAGTGCGGACGGCGCCGTCCTTGAGGTGGCTGACGCGGTTGACACCACAGGTGTTGAGCTCGTCGGTGCCACCCGCGCCGTGAATGACCAGTGCGGCGCGCGAACCAAGTTCGTTGAGGACGTTGGCCAGCGGCTCGGTGAGCGCAGGAGAAAAGACGCCCGTCAACTGGATATGTGCGCCCGCGGGGTTTGTAAGCGGACCCAGGATATTGAAGATGGTCCGCTGTCCGATCTCCTTGCGTGGACCGATGGCATGCTTCATCGCAGGATGGAACTTCGGTGCGAACATAAAGCCGATCCCGATCTGCTCGATGGCTTGCGCGACCTGCTCGGGGGTAAGGTCAAGGTTGACACCAAGAGCCGAGAGCACATCCGCAGAGCCGCACTGTGACGAGGCGGCACGGTTGCCGTGCTTGGCAACTCTGCGTCCCGTGCCCGCGACGATAAACGCCGCGGCGGTGGAAATATTGAACGTGTGCGCGCCATCGCCGCCCGTGCCGACGATATCATAGACGGGTTCATCTGTTTGCGTGAGCTTGACTTTCACTGCATTGGCGCGCATCGCACGGACCGAGCCGGTGATCTCCGGGATGGTCTCGCCTTTCATACGCAGGGCAATCAGGTACGCGCCGATCTGCGCGGGCGTGGCCTGACCGGTCATGATGACGTTCATCGCATCCTGCGCTTCATCGGCGGTCAGGTCGGTGCGGTTGATGGCTTTCGCAATAAAGGGTTTAAGCATGGTTAATTCTCCTCCTGCAACGGGCGCAGGTTTCAGGTCGAGAAAGTTCTTGAGCAGTTTCTTGCCATGTTCGGTAAGGATGGATTCAGGGTGGAATTGCACGCCGTAGGTTGGATGTTCACGATGTTTGAGCGCCATGATCTCCCCCTCGTCCGTCGTGGCAAGGACTTCGAGTTCGGCAGGGATCGGCTCATGGACGATCAACGAGTGGTAACGCATCCCCTCAAACGGAGAGGGAATGTCTTTGAAGATCCCTTTCCCGTTGTGATTGACGGAAGAAGTCTTGCCGTGCATGAGACGCGCGGCGCGATCCACTTTGCCGCCATAGATGGCGCCGAGACATTGGTGCCCAAGACACACTCCAAGCACAGGGATTTTTCCGGTGAAGTGCTTCACTGCTTCTGGAGAGACACCGCCGTCCTTGATTGGTTCACCCGGACCCGGCGAGACGACGAGGTGATCCGGCTTGAGAGCGATCAACTCGTCCAGAGAGATCTGGTCGTTGCGAAAGACGCGAATATCCGCACCCAACTCGCCAAAGTATTGGACGAGGTTGTAGGTAAAAGAGTCGTAATTATCGATTAGAGCGAGCATAGTTGTGAACCTTTCTTAACCACTGAGACACTGAGAAGACCCTTTAAAGAATCTCCGTGTCTCAGTAACTCCGTGGTTAGTTTTTCTAACCATCGTACTCTCCAAACAAATCCACTTCGTCGGCGAAGAGGTCGAATGAATACTCGAGTCCCGTGATCGAGCGGACCATATCCATGGTCTCTTTCGCTTCGGCCTGCATGCGGCGGATGCCGTTGGCAAGGACATCCCGCGGGTATGTGGGATGCGCCAGATAGTAGGCACGCTTTTCACGGAAGGGTTCAAGGAAATCGTTGAGCGCTTTGGCAAGCTTCTTCTTGACTTCCACATCGCCAACCTTCCCGACACGATAACGCTCCTTGAGATCATCCACCTCCGCCTTCGACGGATTGAATGCGTCGTGATAAGTGAAGACCGGGTTGCCTTCCACCGTCCCCGGATCGGTGGCGCGCAGACGCTTCGGGTCGGTGTACATGTTCATCACTTTTTCTTCCACGGTCCCGGCATCGTCGGAGAGATAAATGGCATTGCCCAGCGATTTGCTCATCTTGTTCTGTCCGTCCGTGCCGATGAGGGTGGGCACGTCACCGATGATCGCTTCCGGCTCGGGGAAGACCTCGCCATACAGATTATTGAAACGCCGCGCCAGTTCGCGGGCGAGTTCCACATGTGACTGGTTGTCCTTCCCCACCGGGACGACCTCGGCACGCGGCAGCAAAATGTCCACGGCTTGCAGGACGGGATAGCCAAGCAGTCCAAACGGCATCGCGTCGACGTTGGCGTCGCGCGCCATTTCCTTGAGCGATGGGATACGCTCGAGCCGCGGCACGGTCACCAGCATCTCGAGCAGCAGATTCAGCTGGTAGGTTTCAGGGATTGCCGATTGGACGAAGATCGTGCTGATCTGCGGATCGATGCCAACTGCAAGATAATCGAGTACAGTCTCGCGCACGTAAGCCGGGATCTCCCTGATGTATTGCGGCTCAGGCCTGGTGGTCAACGTGTGCAGATCAGCGATGATGAAGAAGGATTCATACTGGTGTTGCAACCGCACACGGTTTGCCAGTGAGCCAACATAATGTCCCAGGTGCAGGCGTCCCGTAGGGCGGTCACCGGTGAGGAGCCGAGGCTTTGTATTAGTAGTTTTCATAAGTCATGATCCTTTCTGGGAATGCAGAAGGCAGAATGATGAATGAAGAATTCTGCATTTTGCCTTCTGCATTCTGCGCTCTCCATTCTGCCTTCCTCATTGATTTAGCTCTGCCATCTCGATCGCGCGTAACATCGCGGAGGCTTTGTTCACAGTCTCCTGGTATTCTGTAGTTGGCTGCGAGTCGGCAACGATGCCCGCGCCGGCCTGCACGCTGAAAGTCCGTCCGCGCCCGATCATCGTGCGGATGGCAAGACAGGTATCCATCGCGCCGTCGAAGCCGAAGTAACCGACCATGCCCGCGTAGGCGCTGCGCGCGTCGGATTCGAGCTCGGCGATGATCTCCATGGCGCGGACTTTCGGCGCACCGCTGACGGTCCCGGCCGGGAAAGCCGCGCGTACGAGGTCAAACGCCGTGAGGCCGCGGCGCAGCGTCCCTTCCACATGGGAAACAATGTGCATGACGTGGGAGTAACGTTCGATGGTGAAGAAGTCAGAGACCTTGACAGTGCCATATTCGCAGACCCGGCCGAGGTCGTTACGACCGAGGTCCACCAGCATCACGTGTTCGGCGCGTTCCTTCGGGTCGGCGAGCAGTTCCTTGGCAAGCGCCGCATCGGCATCCGCGTCTGTGGCGCGTGGGCGCGTCCCGGCGATCGGTCGGAGCGAAGCGATGTGTCCATCCAGACGGACGAACATCTCCGGCGACGATCCAACCAGGTAGTACGGCTCGCCATCCACGATTCCAAAATCAAAGAAGAACATGTACGGCGAAGGGTTGAGCCGTCGCACGGCGCGGTAGACATCGAACGCCTCGACGCTGGTCTCGCGCGTGAAACGCTGCGAGAGCACTACCTGGAATATGTCGCCTGCGGCAATATGTTCCTTCGCATCACAGACCATCGCTTCGAATCGATCCGGTGTCATGTTCAGGCAGATCTCCGAAGGCCTGACGTTGACCCTGGGCGCAGCAGGCAGGGGCTGACGGATGCGCTCGGCGATCTGGTCGAGTTTTTGATTGGCGGACTCCGCGTCGCCGTCCAGCACATTCGCGATCAGGAAGATGCTGCGGCGCGCATGGTCGAAAGCGACAACGGTATCGGCAAGCATATACATCCCATCGGGGGTTTCGGCAGCGGTCATTCGCGACTGCAAGGTTGGCTCAAAGTAACGGACCGCCTCGTACCCGAGATAGCCCACCAACCCGCCCGTGAAGCGCGGCGCGTTCGGCAATCGTTCGGTGGAAAAGCGGCTCATCTCCTCCTGCAGGAAGCGCGTCGGATCGCCATCGAGCTGGATGATGCGGCTATGCCCATTCTCCTTGACCTCGACCTGCCCGTCCCGCAGAATGTATTCCGCCCGCGGCTGGACTCCGATGAACGAGTAGCGCGCGATCCGCTCCCCGCCTTCAACGGACTCCAGCAAAAAGGAGGCGCCGTCCCCGCGCAGCTTGAGGTACAGGCTGACGGGCGTCTCCAGGTCCGCGCTGATCTCGCGGATAAGGGTTTGAGTTGTGGTGGCTTCGAGTAACATAATTTCTCTCCTTTTCATACAACGTAGGGGCGAGGTACTCTCGCCCAGGGCGACGAAACGTCGCCCCTACATGTCGTTAAAACAGAATCCCCTCCGTCCATTGGGACGAGAGGGGACTCCCGTGGTGCCACCCAGGTTAACGCCTGTCTTAAACAAAATTCCCTGTCATGATGCAACAGGGGGGAAAAAGCCAGCGTCACTCTTTTCAGGTACGATCTCTTGTGAGATTTATACCTTCACTCTATAACGGGAGTTCCCGAATTGGGTTACTTGCCCGGAGGGGTTCGCCCTTTCAACTCGGAGGTCCATTCGGCTTCTGCGCTTTTGCCTTGCTTTCACCACGGTGGTCTCAAACGACCACCGGCTCGGCTCTCTGGAAATCGCTTTGAAGCGTACTCGTCCTCGTCAGCGTTTTTGGTTATGTATTGGGCGGTATTCTATGACGGAGGTCTGGATGTGTCAAGAGGCAGATTCGAAATCATTTCTTCACTCCCCAAATACGAATTGTTCCATCATTTCCCATTGTCGCAAGCAATCTTCCATCCGGGCTCATCACAATATGATAGCCAAGCTCAAGGGCTGTTTCTGAGACGGGAATGCTGTGTAAGAACTGACCCGTTTCAACATTCCAAAACAGGATTTCGTTAGGTGAATACCCGGCAGCGAGGAGTAGCTTGTCATCCGGACTAAAGAGGATTGGTCCCGCCAGGCCTTGAGTATCCGAATCTGTAATAACAAAAACCTTTTCCAAATAAACATCGGGCAGTTTCCAAAGAGATACAGTTTTTCGATCCCAAACTGCCAAATAGGACAGCTCATGATTTATAGCCATGAAACCCGGATAAACCGACGGTAATAAATCAGCGCCTTTTGTCTCTTCACCGGTAATCAGGTTCAAGAGCGATATCTCCGTAC